>NZ_JBMFSR010000016.1:0-24269 GCF_049967455.1 Caldisericum sp.
ATGAGGATATATTGTTGGTTCACCACCTGAGACAACGATGAAGTAAATGCCAAGTTCTTTTGCTTCATTCATTAACCTATCAAATCTTTCAAAGGAGAGTTCATGTGCTCTATCGTAGGAACCTGCCCAACATCCAATGCAGTTATAATTACACCTTTCTGTTGGGTCAACGAGCATAAACCAAGGGACATTGAAACCCTCTTTCTTTGTTGTTTCTCTTTGGATTGGTACACCCCACCAAGCAGCATTTACAATAAAGTTAACTGCAAGCTTTTTTGCAACTTCAGGATTTGTATCCTTTAACAGGTTAATCAAAAGCTGTGCACCAGGTCTATTATTATCAACTAGGGTTTTAACTCCTTTTAGTTGATCCTTGAAAACTGGTGGGAGGTTAAATGTATTTGATGCATTGTAAAGAATCTCAACGACTTTTTTGACATTTCTTTCGGGGTCCTTTTCAAGATAACCAATAGCCCATTCAACCGTCTTAGTAAGGGCAACTCTTTTGAGCGCTTGCCCAACAGACATATTTTTCACCTCCTTTATAATAAAGCACTTACAAGCTTTAAAATTCTATCCTGAAAGGAAGGTGAGACTTGAGATGTACTATCCCTGAATTTTTTTACGATTTCTTCTAACTTTTTAAACTCGCCTTGATCAAGCTTTATCTTCTCGGAATCTATATTTTTTTCAAAAAGTCCATAGATTGATTCAACAAGGAACATAAGCACAGCAGGTGCATAGGTATTTGAATTGAGAATTGCCTTTACATTCACCATTTCTTTAAGTTCTACGTTAAAAACTTCTGTAAGAATTACTGTTAAGGCAAGTGTATAAAGTAATACAATAAGTGAGTTTTGCTCACTTTTTATATGTTCGTAAACAAAATTTATTGCTGAATCTACGCTTAATTTTTCAATTTTTTTCTGCGTTTCAATAAACCATTTTCCCATTGTAGAGATAGGGGAAAAGAGATTTGCACTATCAACTCTTTCTATTGCACCACTTGTTGGCTCATAGAGAATTTCAGATCTTCCAGGTCCACCTACGGGTCTATACTTTATGGAAAGAAAGCCCTTCTTATAGAGTTCTTGTAAAATATCATATGAAGTCCATCTACTTACACCCAATTTTGAAGCAATATCCTTGTAAGAAACAGGAAGACCAGTCTCTTTGTATAGTTTTACAACTGCCTCAAGAAATTGCAATTGCCTTCTTGTAATTTTTGCACTTATCATATCAATGCCTCTTTCAATGCCAATTTACAGTAATTTTTTGGTTTTTCTTGTTATATTATATACCTAAAATTTTATTTGTCAAGCTGAATAATTCTTTAAATCAAAGATTTTTGTTTGAAATAAGTCCTTCTTTCTTTAGTATGCCCAAAATTGCCCTTTTAAATTGAGAATACATTTTTTTAACTGACTCTTCACTTGTGGGACAAAATGCCTCTAAATACAATTTTTTTACATATTGTTTAATCTTATCATTTTTGCTTCCATAAAATCTCAATCTGTTATTGATTATTGCTCTAAAAAGTGCTTCTATTTCGTTTAATATGGAATCTCCGAGGATGCCAAATTCAAAACTGGCAGAATAAAGTTTTGTATCTCTGAATTTTTCATTTCTTAAAGTGTAAAGATAATCTATCATGTCTCCGCTCATTGAATAAAATTCACTATTTTCGCTTTTTACAACGGGGGAATAGTTGATTTCTTTCTCAAATGTTTTTGAATCTTCAACAAATAGATGTGAATTAACAACAGACATCGTATCTTTGGGTCCATAACCTGTATGAATGTCGATATGAACAACCTGTTTTGATATCTTAAACGCATTTTCAAAAAGTTTTATCATCAGTAGTGTCTCTTTTTCATAGTCTTTCCCTCCATAGTAAAGTCCATTGGGACTTTCGTATTGTCCTATGAGGAGTGCATTTTTTACAAGTTTTGTCTTACCCTGTATGAGAATCTTTAAGACATCTTTGTAATACTTGATTCTTTCTACTACCAAATTTTCAACGCTTCCACTTTTTTCAAAAACGTCCCGCAAACTTAAATATGCTGTGTTCTTGAAAATATTATCCCATGAATTAAGGAAGTTCCTATTGAGATCTACATTATTTTTATTCGTTCTTTCAAGGTACTTCATTCCAAATGGATTTATTGGGTGAACAAGTATAATTGATGTGTCCTCCAAATTGAGCATAGGCAAAATTTCTTGAATAAATACTTCCATTATAAATGAGCCAAAGATTCCCTCAACACCATGTTCTCCAATAGTAAAAATTAGAGTTTTGGGTTTGTCTTTGAATATTCTTATTATATCAATAAATAGATTGTCATTTTCATCAATAGGAATTGATTCAATTGCTACGTCTGAAAATTGTCTTTTAAATTCTTCAAAATGAGCTCTAAATCGTTTTTTAGCACTTTCATAATCAAAAATGATTTTTTCCTTCATTTATTCCTCCAAATTTTTAAAATGGACCGTAATGTATTTTAATTGCAAACATGAGGAATAGCATTGAAACTAAAAAAATTATTGCCTGTATTTTTATTGTCCATCTTATCCACTTAGGATATGGCATATCCACGAGGCTAAGACCAATAATTAACACTGCATTTGTAGGATAAAGAAGGTTTGAAAAACCGTCGCCAAAGCAAAAAGCGGTTACCGCAACCTGTCTTGTAAGTCCTACAAGGTCTGAAAGAGGTGCAAGTATAGGTATTACAAGAAATGCCTTAGCAGATGCCGATCCGATGAAAAAGTTTAGAATAAGGGTTGTGATATACATAACGATACCTGCAACATATTGATTAGTTTTTAAAATGTATGTCTGTGCAAAATAGAGTATTGTATCAATAACGTTTCCCTGTTCGATGATATGTTTAACGCTTACAGCCATAAGGATTAATATGATTGATGGTGCAACATTTAAAATTCCTTCAAAAAATGTTTTGAATGTATCCTTTATGGTGAGTCCCGCAAATATTCCTGAGCCAAAACCCGCAATCAAGAATATGAGGGTTATTAGAGGAAGAGATATTTGCGATAACGTTCCATTAAATGGTGTAATTATAACCACAGCAAGCATAAGCACAAGTGACAACGCAAAGAAACGGATTGCACGTAACTCTTTTGGATTCGAAGCGTATTCTATTAGATTGACTCTTGTATCCTTATTCTCAATTGATTTTGCATGACTTATTACAAAAAGTGTTGTTATAAAATAAGTTAAAATAAAAAATACAATTCTTAGATATGCGCCCGAAAATAGTGGAAGACCTGCAAGTCTTTGTGCAACACCTATGCTAAATGGATTTGAAATTGCAGCACTAAAACCAAAGCCAACTGCAAGTAAACTCATTCCAAGGCCCGTAAGGTCATCAAAACCCATAGAAATTGCAAGTGAAACAACAAGTGGTACCAATGGTATCATCTCTTCAAATAGTCCAAGTATTGCCCCAAGTGACATAAAGATGAAAATTACAATTGCAATAAGGAGATACTTCCTTCTCTCAAATCTTTTTGTAATTGAGAGAATTATTGCCTTAACGATATTTGCCTTGGATAATACTGAAAAACTTCCCGAAACAAATAAGATGAAAATTATTATAGTTACCACAAGAGGTGCGTCCTTTGAGAAAAGCACTTCTATGGGTGCTGTGAAGAGTTTATATATGGGTAAATAAATTTTGGGAACAAATGTAAACGAATTCGGGTTAATTGTTTCAATGCCATTTGTTATAACCCTTTTGTATGAGCCTGATGGAATTAAATAAGTAATAATAAGAGCAACAACCATAAGGACAAAAAGAATTATAAGCGTGTTTATAAATGCCTTTTTGCTAATTTTAAGCGTTTTTTCTTCCAAGATTTCCTCCTTTTACAAATTAATTTTTTAAATTATAATGTAAAAAGATGAAAGGAGGTAATAATTATGGGAGTTGAAATTAAAGTTATACCAATAGAAAAGCCAGAGGATATGAATTGCATTCTTGGTCAATCACACTTCATTAAAACAGTTGAGGATTTGAGTGAAGCAATTGTGGGAAGTGTCCCAGGTGTGAAATTTGGATTAGCCTTTAATGAGGCTTCAGGTGTGGCACTTGTACGATTTGCAGGGAATGATCCCGAACTTGTTGAGCTTGCAAAGAAAAATGCCTATGAGGTTGGGGCAGGGCACTTCTTCATTATTTTTATAAAAGGTGCATTTCCGATAAATGTGCTTAATGCGATAAAGAATGTCCAGGAGGTTTGCAATATATACGCAGCCTCAGCAAATCCTATGCAAGTTATTGTTGCAGAAACAGATCTTGGAAGGGCAGTTTTAGGAGTTGTTGATGGTGTGAAACCAAAAGGGTTTGAAAGCGAAGAGCATGTAAAAGAAAGAAAAGAACTTTTAAGGAAATTTGGATATAAATTCTAAAATACAAGTCTAAATTTTGAAGATTATTTTAAAATAAAAGGCTCCTTATGGAGCCTAAATATTTACTTTGAATACATGTGGCGTTCTTATCCATTCGGTCTTGTTATAGGTAAACATTGCGGTAAGTATTGCAGCAAGATTTGTCATATTAAAGAAGAATATGAGGAATATATCGTACCATTTTACATCTTTTAACTCCCTCTCATTTAGAGGAAGCAAGAAAAAAAGTGTATGTAGAACAAACACGACTACAGGTATTGAAATATAAAGTGGATTTGGTAGTGAGAGAAGAAAACTCAAAATCCCTGTTCCTGAAAAAACAATCAATGGAATAGTGTAAAGATTTTTTGCAATTCCGTTTACTTTAAATACTGTATAGAAATATCCTCTATACCAGCGTAGTCTCTGCCTAAAAGAAGCGATAAAATTAACAGGTTTTTCGTCAAAGACTGTTGCATCTTCTACGAATGTTACCTTTAACGGAAGTTTTACCGTATATTCGAAATCTTCAAGAACAGAATTGCAGTTAAATTTGTGCTTGTTAAAAACCCATCCGTATGCTCCCCAACCGTAGCCTGAAATGATAGAAGAAAGCCCAAGAAGGGTAAGCGCCTTTTGTATCCTAAGATATATTGCATCCATAAATATATACATGCGTGGGATAATTCCTTCTACATTGAGGTTGTAGAGGTTTGTTTGAATCACAGGATAAGACTCAACGTATGGTTTTATGTGTTCTATGTATTTTTCTTCAACTACGTTATCTGCATCAAAAATCATATAGAATGCATCTTCTCCATATTTTTGAACGATTTGGGGGATTGCATATGCAAGAGAACGCCCTTTTGATCTAAAATTTACAAACATGGCTTCAGCTCCCAGGCTCTTTGCAATTATAGGTGTATCATCGGTGCATTTGTCAAGGATTACAACTACTTTATCAAAGCCTGCTTTCTTAACAGAAAGAATTGAGTTTGCAATAACATTTTCTTCATTATGAGCAGGAATTATAGCGATAAATTTATTAACAGAATATTTTCTTCTTATGGGAACTTTTTTGGACGATTTTCCCAAAAGAATCAAGAATAAAACAACCCCAACAAATAAATATCCAAAAATACCAAAATAAAATTTTATATGTTCCATCACTTAATATTTTATATTTTTTGGAAATTTTTGCAAGAAAGTATCTTAGATAAATTTGTAGCATTGAAGAATTTTAATATAATAAAATATGCTTAAAGGAACCTTATGGAAAGATATGCGTCTTTCCCAGATTTTGGAACTCATATATGAAAATAAGTATTCGGGATTTTTGTACATTGGAAGCAAAGAAGAAAATCATATCCTTTTAAAGGAAGGGCGCATTGTTTATGCCGAGTATAACGACTACCACGATATGGATGCACTTGAAGAAATCGCAATAACTTCGGAAACGTTTGATTTTGTAAAGCATGAACAAGTTTATTTTAAATCAGATTTTGAAAAAGAAACTGAAAAGGCAATTGAAATTGTAAAAGATGTTGAGAAGGAATTTCCTAAATTAGCATATCTTCTAAACGAATTTGTTAATTTTACTGAGGGGAGTGAAAATATATCTCTTAATAAAGAAGATTTAAAATTTCTTTCGGTACTTGAATTTAAACCAACAAGCGTAAAAAGGATTATAGATAAATTGCATTTGCCATCAATTGTTGTTTTAAAAAGGATTAATGAGCTTATTGAGAAGTCTGTTTTATATTCCTATGAAATAAAAAATCCAAAAGTATATGAGTATCTTATTGATAACTATCCTGATTTGGCAAATCTTTTTGAAGAGGCTAAAGGCGATTTAAGAACTTTTGAGAATCTTTTAAAAAAGGATTACCGCGAGATTGCACCAAGCGTACTAAGAGAGATAAGAGAGATCTCAAAGTAAGAGATGGTAAAAATCAAAGGAAGGATTTTAAAGGCGCTCCTATATCTTCTTGAATGTGATTATCCAGTTTCTTTAAAGAAAGTGTCGGAGGATACAGGTATTAACATTAATACTTTAAGAAAAGATGTGCAATCAATTTCTGATTTTTTAAAGAACTATGAGCTCAGCATTGTTGCTCGGCCTAATGTTGGCATAAAGATTGAGGGAAGCAATGAAAAGAAAAAGATTCTAAAGGAAGAATTAAGAATCACAGAAGATATCTTTAACAGTACCGAAAATAAAATCTGGCTTGCTTCTTATCTACTTCTTGCAAGCAAGAGAACTCCCACAATTGAAGAACTCTCCGATATTTTGGACAAATCAAGACCTACTATCAATGCATACATTAAAAAAATAAGAGAATGGCTTAAAGATTTTAATATCATTCTCATTGGTGAACCAGGAAGAGGTTATGTAATAAAAGGAGAAGAGTATGATATACGAAGTGCTATAAAATCATCTATCAAAAATATCCTTTCTTATAATTTTGATAACATTGCGATAAAATTCTCAAGCCATAATGATTCCCAGGCTTTCGGACAGAATATCTTTGGTGTTAGAATTTTAAAAACATCGTATTTTCCTACGATTAAAAAGTTCGTTGAGGGTGTACTTAGTGATCTAAAAGTAGTTATTAACCCTCAAGATATGTTTAGCTTTGCACTCGATATTTACATAACTTTAGAGCGTATTTTAAGGGGTTTTCGCATTGTTTGTGAGGATGAAACATCAAAAACAATTGAAAATACGAAAGAATATGGCGCAATTAGTCGGAATTTAAAAATCCTTGAAAATAATTTAAAAATTGAATTAGATAACTCAGAAATCATTTTCTTAACTAAAAAATTTCTTTCAATCAGAGCAGAATCTTTTGAAAATATTCCTTCTGAATCAATACCAGAGATATACCTAAAAAAGGTTGGAGAAATAATTGATTTTGCAGAAAGTTCTCTTGGCTTCGTCATAGAAAGAGATCCTGAACTGATGAAGATGTTTGCAATGCATCTAAAGGGAGCTGTGGAAAAAATCAAATTAGGGGTTAACATTGAAAATCCTCTTCTTAGAACAATAAAAAGGGAATATACTTTTGCCTTTGGTATTGCAAAAAAGGTTAGCGAAAATCTTTTTCGAAGTTTTCGGGTCGCAATTCCTGAAGAGGAAATAGGATACATTGCAACTTATATAATGGCATTGCTTGAATCTGCAAAGTTGCCTCGTAAGATAAAAACCATTGTCATTTGTCCAATGGGTATAGCAACTTCAAAGATACTTTACTATAGACTAATTCAGGAATTCCCTAATCTTGATATTGTAGAAACTTTTTCCTTTAAGGAAACCCTAGATAACAAAATTCCTTCCGATGTTGATCTTATAATATCTACAACTCACATTAATTTTAATTTATCAAATATTCCTACGATTGTAGTATCTCCTTTACTTATGAGGGAAGATGTAAAAATAATAAGGGAAAGGATAAAAGAAATTACAAAATCAAAAATATCAGATTCCCGTGACAATTTGAATGACAAGTTTGTTGTATATATAAAAGACTCTTTTAAAAATAAGGAAGAACTGGTAAAAACAATCGGCAAGGAACTTATAGATAAAGGCTATGTAAAAAATGGCTTCGTTGAAGCTGTTTTAGAAAGAGAAAAGAAATTTCCAACAGGCATTGAAAGCCCTATCCCTTTTGCCATTCCGCATGCAGAAAGTGAGTATACGCTAAAGAGTGTAATTGTTATAGTGTTGTTAAAAAAGCCTCTTCTTTTTAATCTTACAAGTGACAAAAATAAATCTGTTCCAGTCTCTATTGTGGTATTACCTGCCATATCAAACAAAGAAGAAGATGGCAAAATGTTGTACAAGGTAATAGAAAAACTCAATAAACCAGACATAGCCAAAGAGATTTTAGAGTCAAACCAATCAGATAAAATCCTGAGATTGTTAACTTCAGACTAAGTATTGTTAAGATAAGTTAATAATTTATCATAATTATTGACCACATTGCTACAAAAGTTTTGTTGACAATAATTAATAAATACCTTAGATTTATAAGAAAGGAGATTATGCAAATGAGTGAAACATTTAAAAATAATAAAAAGAGTAATTTATCTAAAGTGATTTCCAAGGACTGTATATTGTTAGATGTAGAGGTAAGCGATGCAGAGGAGGCTCTTAATTTAGGTTGTGAAATGTTGGTAAAAAATGGTGCTGTAACTAGAGAGTACTGTAAACTTATAATAGATTCCTTTCATAAAAATGGTCCTTATTTTGTTATTGCACCTCATTTTGCACTATCACATGCAAGAAACGAGGGAAATTGTGTGAATAGACTTGCCATTAGTTTTTTAAGATTATCTAAGCCTGTTTACTTTGGGCATCCTGACAATGACCCAGTAAATTTAATAATCACTCTTGCAACACCCGATGACAGGAGTCACATTGGCACAATGGCTGAATTGAGTGAGATACTTATGAACGAAAAGAATTGGGATATTTTAGCACGAGGGACTTTGGAGGACGTTCTAAATTTATTAACTAATAATTAGGAGGAATTATGGAAGATAAAGCTAAAAAAAAGCTAAAGATACTTGCAGTTTGTGGGATGGGTTTAGGCTCTGGACTAGTTTTAAAAATGACTTTAGAAAAAGTAATTAAAGAGATGGGAGTTAATGCTTCTGTAGAAGTAGCTGATGTTGCTTCTGCTACTTCTATGGACGTTGATCTCGTTGTTACATCGTTTGAATTTGCAAAGTCATTTACACAAAAAGGAATAAAAGTTATAACAATCAAGAACTATACTGATGTTAATGAGATGAAAGAAAAACTGCAAGATATTCTTAAGGAAAATTAGAAATTTAGAAAGGAGGTGATAAAGGGGCTGATCCATTCGAAAAGTACGCAAAAATTTTAAATAAGGAGGTGTTGTATGTCAGTTATAAAATTTATTGTAGATGAGATTTTAAGTAAGCCAGCATTGCTTGTTGGTTTGATGGCTCTTATTGGTTTGATTGCTTTGAAAAAATCCTTTAGTGAAGTCCTAACAGGAACACTAAAAACCATTATTGGATTTCTTATTTTGATTGCAGGTGCTACGCTTGTTATAGGAACTTTGTCTCCTTTAGGTGATCTTATTCAGCAGGTTTTCCACTTACATGGTGTAGTTCCAACGAATGAGGCGATAGTTGCTCTTGCATTGCAGTCTTTCGGAAAACAGGTAGCAGCTATTATGGCTTTGGGATTTTTATTTAACCTGGTATTTGCCTGGATTACACCAGCAAAATATGTGTTTCTTACCGGTCACCATCTGCTTTATCTTGCGACAGTGTTAGCCGTGGTTATAGGAACAGCCGGAATAAAAGGTGCTAACCAAATAATTATTGGGGCAATAATGTTGGGTACAGTGGCGACAGCTATGCCTGCACTTGTTCATCCTTTTACAAAGAGAGTTACAAATGACGCAGGTTTTGCGCTAGGCCACCTGAATACTTTGGGATATATTATGTCTGCTCTTGTTGGAAAATGGTTAGGTAAAGGAAGTAAATCCACAGAAGAAATAGAACTTTCAGAGAAATGGAACTTTCTAAAGGAACCCATTGTTACGACAAGCATCGTTATGATTATTATTTATGTTGCTTTGGCTATTTTGGCTGGACCAACTGTTCTTTCTAAATATTCAAATGGTGGAAATTACATAATGTATGCACTAATGGAAGGACTTACATTTGGTGCTTCTATTGCTATTATTATTTATGGCGTAAGAATGATACTTGGTGAGATTGTGCCGGCGTTCCAAGGGATTGCTTTAAAGATAATTCCTAATGCCATACCTGCATTAGACTGCCCTACAGTATTTCCTTTTGCGCCCACTGCAGTAATCGTGGGATTCCTTTCAAGCGTAGTTGGAGGGATAGTTGGAATGTTCCTTATGGGTCCTTTGGGTCTTGCCTTAATTATTCCGGGAATGATTCCTCATTTCTTTGATGGTGGAACCGCAGGCGTTTATGGGAATGCAACAGGTGGTAGAAGAGGTGCAATTCTTGGCGCTTTTGTAAATGGTATACTTATAACTGTATTGCCGGCGCTACTATTAGCATATATGGGAACCTTAGGGCTTGCAAATACCACTTTCGGAGATACTGACTTTTGTTGGTCAGGTATTGTCGGTGGGTTAATTTCAAGAATGGGCATTGTGGGGGCTTATATTGGAACTATCATTTTTGCTGTAGTATTATTAGGACTTGCAAGCTATGTAACGATTAAATTAAACCAGAGCAAATAGGATTACCTTAAGGGATAGGGAGAGAAATTTCTCTCCCTATATTTTTTGTATTCTTTATATAAACAGAATAAGAACTTTACAAATAAATGAAAAACATAAACTATGCATTAATTGGTCTTGGTGCGATTGCAAAAAATCATCTAATTGCAATAAAAAGTCTCCCTATAATTTATAGGAATTCTACCTTTACGGTTAATTTAAAGACTCTTTACACTACTCACAGGGAGCAAAAAGAGTCTTTAGGTAAACTTATAGGTTTTGAGAATGTAGTAGATGATCTTGAATATATTTTAAGAGATCCTGATATTGATGTTGTAGATATTTGTACTCCTAACTATTTGCATTTTGAAGAAGCCTTAGAAAGCATAAACCATGGGAAAAATGTTTATTGTGAAAAGCCTTTAACTATGAATTCAATTCAAGCAAAGGAGTTAGTAGATTTAGCTCAAGGAACTTCTTTGAAAAATCAGGTTGCACTTGTCTATAGGTTTATGAGAGCGGTTTCTGAAGCGCGTGCGATAATTAAGAGTGGGATTATTGGTGAGGTTAATTCCTTTCACTTTGAGATGCTTCATTCAGGATACCTGAATCCTTTAAGACCTATCTCTTGGAGGTTAGAGAAGAATAAGAGTGGCGGTGGTGCCATAGTAGATTTGGGGGTTCATCTTGTTGATCTTGTAAGATTCCTCATTGGGGAGATTGTAAGAGTAAGTGCATTTGCAGGAACAACTGTTAAAAGAAGAAAATTGGAAGATTCTTCTCAAGAGATAAATGTAGATGTAGATGATTGGGGCTATATAATGGTTGAAACGGAGTATGGCGCTAAGGGAGTAGTTGAAGTTTCAAGAGTTGCTGTTGGAAATGACAGAGCGGATTTTGTTATTTATTGTAGTGAAGGTGCAATTAAGATAAATTCAGAAAATCCTAACGAGTCTGAAGTTTTTGACAAAAATGGAAAAAGAATTTATTTAGATGAAAAGATTCTTAAGGAAGAACCTTTCTTTAACGAGGTTAAAAATATATATCCAGATTCTAAACTTTCTATGGGGAAAATGGTTGATTTGCATTATACTGGTCTTGTTTGGTTTTTTAAGAGTTTAATTGATGGTTTTGTGCCTTTGGGAACTCCTACATTTGAAGAGGCATACAAAGATCAAATAGTAATAGAAAGTATTTATAAATCAATAGAGAATAATGGAGACTTTGTTAATATATGAAAAATTGTTTCTTCGAGGTGATGCTATGTTAACGAAAACCTTTACTGTCAAAAACAAAGTTGGGTTACATGCAAGACCTGCCGCAGTTTTGGTACAAACTGCAAGTAAGTTTAAAAGTGACATAAAAATCGAAAAAGATGGGAAAGTTGTTTCTGCAAAAAGTATTCTTGGAGTTCTATCACTTGGAGCTGAAAAAGGCAGTACAATTACTGTTACCGTTGATGGAGTTGATGAGGAAGAGGCCTTAAAAACAATAGAAGAATTGGTAAATAATAATTTTGGAGATGCGGAATGAAGCACTTAAAAGGAATTCCGGTTTCTAAAGGTATTTCATTGGGTTTTGCAGTAGTATACCTGAAAAGAAAAATTGAAGTTAATAACAGCAAAGATAGTGTTCCAATTGAAGAAAAAAAGAAGATTTTAGAAAAAGCCCTTGAAAAGACAAAAGAAGAAATTCAATTAACATATGAAAACCTTAAAAAATCAAATCCGAAGGAAGCAGAAATATTTGAAGCGCATCTTTTAGTTCTTGAAGACCCAACACTTCAAGAGAAAATTAATAAATATCTTGAATCTCAATATAACCTTCCTTATGCTGTGAAATCTGCTTTTGAGGAATTCATAGAAGCGCTCCAGAATCTTCAAAGCGAATATATGAAGGAAAGAGCACAAGACCTATACGACATATTAGATTCCCTTCTCCGTAATATACTTAATGTCCCTAAAGTTGATTTATCGAATCTTCCACCTCAGTCAATTGTTGTTGCTGTGGATTTAACTCCTTCTGACACTGCATCACTTGATAGGAAAAATGTTTTAGGTTTTATAACAGAAAAGGGAGGGCCAACATCACACACGGCAATTCTTGCTGAGGCGTTGGGGATTCCTGCTGTTGTTGGTGTCGAAGAACTTTTTGAAAGCATTCATGATGGTGATGAACTCATAATCGATGGAACAAATGGAGATGTATTTGTCAATCCTGCGGAAGAAACTAAAAAGCAGTATACGAATCTTAAGAAAGAAAAAGAGGAAGAGGAAAGATTGCTAAAGGAAAAGGCTAAAGAGTTTGCCTACACAAAAGATGGCAAAAGGATTGAGGTTGCTGCAAATATTGGCTCTCCCAAGGATGTTGATAAGGCTCTCGAGATGGGGGCAGAAGGTGTAGGGCTCTACAGGACTGAATTCTTATTCCTGGATAGAGACACTCCCCCTACAGAGGAGGAGCAGTTTGAAGCATACAAAATTGTTGCAGAGCGCTTTAAACCGCATCCTGTAATTATTCGAACACTCGATATTGGTGGGGATAAGCAAATACCATATTTAAACCTCGAAAAAGAGCTAAATCCATTCTTGGGGGTTAGAGCAATAAGATTATGTCTCAAAGAAAAAGATCTCTTTAAGACTCAACTAAGGGCAATACTTAGAGCAAGCGCGTTCGGTAATGTTCTCATTATGTATCCAATGATTGCAATTAAAGACGAGATAATTGAGGCAAACAAAGTTCTTAATGAAGTTAAAGAGGATCTTAGAAGAGAAAATATTCCATTTAATGAAAATATAAAAGTAGGAATAATGGTTGAAATTCCCTCTGCTGCACTCAATGCGGAAGAGCTTGTAGATTATGTTGATTTCTTTAGCATCGGAACAAATGATTTAACTCAATATACTTATGCTTCAGATAGAACTAACGAAAATCTTTCATATCTCTATAGACCTCTCGATAGTCCAATACTAAAGCTCATTAAATTTACCGTTGATGCATCTCATATGAAAGGAAAATGGACAGGAGTCTGTGGCGAGCTTGCAGGCGATCCTGAAGCAATACCAATACTTGTTAATTTGGGTGTTGATGAATTGAGTATGAGTCCATCAAAAATTCCTGAAGCAAAAAGAATCATACGATCAATATAAATTCTATCTTTTCTTAAGCCTCCTTTTGAGCCCCCTTAGGGGCTTTTTTAATTTATCTTAATTTTACCTATAATGTATCTGATGAGAAATGTTTTGGTTGTAGGCGCAGGTGGGCGCACGGGGACTCTTTTTGCAGAAGAGTTAAAAAGGGCAAGTCAAGTTTATGGTGTTGCAGGAAGGACGACGCTACCTTTAGTTAAAAGTGGCAAAGTTTTTGTTGAAATTAACGGTAATATAACGAAGTTTGAAGTTAATCTTCTTGGGTCAGACGAAATTTCTAAAATTAAAGAATTTGAAGCAGTAATTCTTACAACCAAAAATCCTGTTTCACCAATTTTAAAGGAGTATCTTCCCAAAATATCTAATCTAAAGTACCTTATATTATCTCAGAACGGATTTAATGCAGGAGAGGATGCCTTAGAAACTGTTAAAGAGATTTACGGATCCGTGCCTACATCTTTAAGGATCATTCGTCTTGTTTTGTTCAATGCGGTAAAAGAAAGTAGAGATTTGAGTTCAGTTATCATTTCATACAGGCGTCCTGTTAGAATTGCATTTGGGGTTTTTTATGGAATTGATGATACAACAGAATTAGAAGATGTTTTTAATACCATCGGTATTGAGTTTACAAAAGTTTCCGAGGACAACGTAAAAAATATGGAGTTTTCAAAGTTGTTTACAAATCTAATAGGAATTCCGTCTTATTCAATGGGCTTCGACCTATATGAGGGCTTGCGTAATAAAGATTCATTTATTGAAGAGATGCTTGCCTTAAAGGAATATATTCAAGTTGTCAAGAAAAGTGGACACAGGTTTTTAAATTTTCCTCACTATCCTGTTCAATTTTTTGCAAGCATAGTTGAATACACACCGATATTTCTAATGCTCCCATTTCGAAGTTTTATCTCAAACCTTGTTTTAAAATTACGGGGGACAAAAGAGAAGGGAAATATTGATGAGATTGATTACTATACAGGAGCAGTGGTGAAGTTAGCAAGGGAGCTTAAAATTAAAACCCCTGTAAACGAAAGGGTTTTAAGGAGGATAAAAAATGAGCGAACACCTTAAATTTATTTTGCTTTCAATATTTGCATATCTTTTGGGTTCGGTTCCTTTTGGCTATATCGTTGGAAAAATTAATAGAGTAGATGTGCTTCAAATTGGCTCTCATTCTGCATCTTCAACAAATGTATCAAGAGCCTTGGGGTGGCGCTGGGCAACAATTTCGGCTGTTCTTGATTTTTCAAAAGGGCTTCTTCCTTCATATCTTGCAAGAATCTCTCTTTCAAACCAATGGCTTGTTGTAATTGTTTCACTACTTCCAATGGTGGGGCAGGTTTTCCCAATATTTCTGCGTTTTAGAGGTGGCAAAGGAGCTTCAACCTATTATGGTGCAATATCTGGACTTATTGGGCTTCATTATTTTATTCTATTTTTCCCTGCACTTCCAATACTTCTTCTTATAACTCGAAGAATGAGCCTTACAAATATCATTTTCTCTTGGCTTTTAACGATTGCTGTATTCCTTTTTTCAACGGTTATAAAACCCAATGCCTTTCCAATAAGTTATGCAATTTTTGCACTCATTGGTGCTATTTTTATGCTTATTGCAATGCGTGAAAATATAGATAGATTAATAAAAAATAAGGAGCCTGAAACACCTTTAAAGTGGTAGGTATTTAGAGGTTTTTGAAATTTTGTAAATTTGGCCATTATGCTGCTATTTTTAATGATTTTTTGTGTTAGAATAATCTGGGAGTAAAAACTTTAAGAAAGGAGAGTAGGTATGAAAAAGACATTTACGTCAAAATTTATCGTCACGTTGCTCCTTGTTGTATTTGTTGGGTCTTCTTTATTTACTGGTTGTGCAAAGAAAACAACGACGGAGCAAACATCGACTGGCAATGCTTATCTTGACAATCTCATCAAAGCAGCACAGAAGGAGGGAGAGCTTACAGTTATTGCGCTTCCACATGACTGGGCAAATTACGGAGAGATTATCTCTACGTTCTCTCAAAAGTATGGAATAAAGGTTAACGAACTTGATCCTAATGCAGGCTCTGGCGATGAAATCGAAGCAATAAAGGCAAACAAAGGTAGCACTGGACCTCAAGCTCCTGATGTAATAGATGTAGGTTTGGCGTGGGGGCCAACTGCAAAAGAGCAGGGACTTATTCAGCCTTATAAAGTTCAAACCTGGGATACAATTCCAAACGATGTAAAAGATCCCGATGGCTATTGGTATGGTGATTATTACGGAGTTTTGGCATTTGAGGTAAATTCAAGCGTCATTAAGAATATTCCACAAGACTGGTCAGATCTTTTAAAACCTGAATATAAAGGGAAAGTTGCATTGGGTGGAGATCCAAGAACTTCTGCAATGGCAGCAATGGCAGTTGCTGCAGCAGCAATTGCAAATGGTGGTTCGTTTGATAATGTAATGCCTGGGCTTCAATATTTTGCTCAACTTAATAAGCTTGGCAATTTTGTACCTGTTATTGCAAAGCCCGGAACAATCGCAAGTGGGGAAACTCCAATTGCAATGATGTGGGATTATCTTGCACTTACCGATAGAGATAACTTTAACGGCAACCCTGAAATATCTGTTGTAATTCCAAAGAGTTCTGTTGTTGCAGGTGTTTATGTTCAGGCAATAAGTGCCTATGCGCCTCATCCAAATGCAGCAAAACTCTGGATGGAGTTTCTATACTCTGATGAAGGACAACTTCTTTATTTGAAAGGATATGTCCATCCGATTAGATATAACGATCTTGCAAAGAGAAATGTCATTCCAGAAGATCTTGCAAAGAAACTTCCTCCAGCTGAACTCTATGCAAAAGCAATTTTCCCAACAATTGATCAAATCTCCAAGGCAAAAAAAGATATTGTTGATAATTGGGATAAAGTAGTAAACGTTAACGTAAAGTAAAATGGCGGCAGAAACGAATGTTAGGGAGGGCGGGGGAAATCCCCGTCCCACTTTTTCAATTTTAAGTACAGTACTTTTTCTTTTTCCTTTTGTTATTTTTGTTGTTGCATTTTTAATACTTCCAACAATTTCTATATTTGTCTCAGCGTTTCAAGATCCTTTGGGCAAATTCACTCTACAAAACATTAAAGATCTATTCACGCCATACATAATGAATGCTTATCTTTTGAGCATAAAAGTAAGTCTTTTTACAGCAGTTTTTGGGGCACTTGTTGGTTTCATGCTTGCTTATGCATCAACTTTTGGGAGTCTGCCTTTATGGGTCAAGTCCTATCTGAACACCTTTAGTGGTGTTGCTTCAAATTTTGCTGGTGTACCACTTGCATTTGCTTTTATATCAACGCTTGGAAGAGTTGGTCTTATAACTGCTTTAATCCAGCAGATCTTTCATATAAACATCTATGAACATGGTTTTAATTTGTATAGTTTTTGGGGATTGTGTCTTACCTACCTATACTTTCAGATACCTCTGATGGTGCTTCTTATGACACCCGCACTTGAGGGAATGAAGAAAGAATGGATTGAAGGTGCGGAAAATTTAGGTGCAACAAATACACAATACTGGCTCCATATTGGCCTTCCAATTCTTTTTCCAACGATTTTAGCAAATACAGTTCTTCTTTTTGGAAATGCCTTTGGTGCTTATGCAACCGCTTACGCATTAACGGGAGGATTTTTGAATATAGTGCCTATTATTATTGGTGCAGAAATCCGAGGAGATATCTTGCATAATGTTGGTCTTGGCTATGCACTTGCATTAGGTATGATTGTTATTATGGGTATAACAATTTTAAGCTACAACTATTTGCAGAGTAAGACTGCAAGGTGGTTAAAATGAAGAAGAGTAGATTTTGGGCGTGGTTTTGGATATTTTTAGGTGCGTTTTATTTTCTTCTTCCACTTTTTTCAACATTTTTATTCTCCTTAAAGATGAAGAAAGGGGTTCTAAGTTTTGCAGCGTATCAGTCTGTATTAAAAGATCCTCAATTTTATAAAACATTTACCTTTTCACTTGAAATGTCTATATTTACGATTATAGTTGGCCTTTTAATAATTGTACCAGCTGCGTTCTGGGTGAGGTTAAGACTGAAACATCTTCGTCCTGTTATGGAACTTATAACACAGCTTCCTTTTGTTGTGCCACCCATTGTTCTTGTTTTTGGTTTAATAAGACTTTATAGTAAGCCTCCAATACAACTTACAAGAACCCCGCTTCTTCTTATTATGGGTTATGTAGTTTTATCACTTCCGTATATTTACCGTTCTGTTGATAATGGGCTTATGGCAATGGATGTGGAGCGTCTAACTGAAGCTGCCGAAAGCCTTGGTGCGGGGTGGATTACAATACTTTTCAAGGTGATATTACCGAATCTTAGAAGTTCGCTAATTAGCGGCACATTCTTAACTTTTGCTATTGTAATTGGTGAACTTACAATGGCTTCTATGCTTGCTTGGCCTGCTTTTGGTCCTTATATGGCGCTTTTAGGACAGAATAGAGCATACGAACCTGCGGCACTTGCTATTATATCGTTTGCACTTACCTGGGGAGCGTTGGGTGTGATTCAGTGGGTTAATAGGACTTCTATCGTTAAGCAAGAGCAAGTTGGTGGGATACATTAATGGAGGCGAATATGGGATTTGTAGAACTTATTAACGTCAAAAAATATTTTGGAAAAGAAAATACTGTTCCTGCAGTTATGGATTTTAATTTAAGCGTTGAAAAAGGTGAATTTGTTTCCCTTCTTGGGCCATCTGGCTGTGGAAAAACAACAACACTTAGAATGATTGCAGGTTTTGAAACGCCGACAGAAGGTAAAATTCTCATAGATGGAGTTGATGTAACATATCTTCCTCCAAACAAAAGAAATGTAGGTATGGTTTTCCAATCATATGCGCTTTTCCCCAATATGACGGTTTTTGAAAATATCGCCTTTGGGCTTAGGGTAAAGAAAAAAAGCGAAAGTGAGATAAAAAAGCGTGTTCTCGAAATGCTTAACCTAATACACATGCAAGAATTTGCAATGCGTTACCCACATCAACTTTCTGGTGGGCAACAACAGAGAGTTGCCCTTGCAAGGGCACTTGCCATTTATCCTGAAGTGCTTTTATTAGATGAACCTCTTTCTGCACTTGATGCAAAAATTAGAGTTGAATTGCGAAGCGAAATTCGTGCAATACAACAAAAACTCAACATTACAACAATTTATGTCACACATGATCAAGAAGAAGCGCTTACAATGTCGGATAGGGTTGTTGTTATGAATAAAGGAATGATTGAACAAGTTGGCACGCCCCAGGAGATATACAATAGTCCTAAGACACATTTTGTTGCATCATTTGTGGGCACTCTTAATTTTATTAATACCCAAATTGTTGATAGACAAAAAGGTGTTCTTGAAGTGTTTGGGCAGAAATTTGATATAGGGTATCCCCTTTCAGAATTTGCACGCAACAAAGTGACTGTTGCAATCCGTCCAGAACGTCTAAAAATAGTTCCAGATGAAACTATAACAGATTCGTTTGAGGGAGTTGTTTCAAAAATTATCTTTATGGGCGCAATTGTTAGAATTCAAGTTAAGTTAGGAGATTCAATTGTTTCATGTGATACTTTCAATAACCCGAAGTTGGAACTTCCAAATATAGGGGATAAAATAAAGATATATTTCTCAAAAGAAGATGTGCTCGTTTTAAGTGTGTGAGGTGATGTATGGAAAAGAGATTTGTAGGAGCAATTGATCAGGGCACAACAAGTACTCGTTTTATAATTTTTGATAGGTTTGGTAATCCTATTGGATCAAGTCAGAAAGAACACAAACAAATTTTTCCCAAGCCTGGTTGGGTTGAGCATGATCCTATTGAGATTTGGGAAAATACAAAGTATGTCATTCGTGACGCAATAGAACGTGCAGGTATATCTCCCTGTGAGATTGCGTCAATTGGAATAACAAATCAAAGAGAAACAACGATAGTCTGGGACAAAAATACCGGAAAGCCTTTTTACAACGCAATTGTATGGCAAGATACGCGTACAAAAGATGATGTTGAAATACTCATAAAGAATGGCCTTAATGATTGGTTCAAATCAAAAACGGGACTTCCAATCTCAACTTATTTTTCTTTGTTGAAGTTGAAGTGGGTTCTTGATAATGTGGATAGCGTAAAGTTAGAGGCAAGCAAAGGCAACGCACTTTTTGGTACAATTGATACATATCTTATCTGGCTTCTTACAGGTGGGCCGAATGGTGGAAAGCATATAACCGATGTAACAAATGCTTCACGAACAATGCTTTTAAATATCGAAAATCTTGAATGGGACAAAGAAATTTTAAACTCTTTTGACATCCCTTTGAGTATGCTTCCTGAAATTCGTCCGTCATCTGATCCAAATCTTTATGGTTTTACAAAACTTGATTTCTTAGATTGTGAAATTCCAATTGGTGGTACACTTGGAGATCAACAGGCTGCGCTTGTTGGGCAAACATGTTTTGATGTAGGTGAAGCAAAGAATACATATGGAACTGGATGTTTTCTACTTTTAAATACTGGGAATCATATTGTTCGGAGTTCAAGTGGCCTTATTACAACTGTTGCATATAAGTTTGGTGATAACCCTCAAAACTATGCACTTGAAGGTTCCATTGCAATTACAGGTGCACTTGTTCAGTGGCTTAGAGATAATCTTAAAATTATAAATAAGTCAAGTGAAATTGAAGAGCTTGCAAAAAGTGTCCCTGATAACGGAGGTGTCTATTTTGTGCCTGCGTTTTCCGGTCTTTTTGCACCGTATTGGCGAACCGATGCAAGAGGTGTTATAGTAGGCTTAACAAGATATGCAAACCGCGGACACATTGCACGCGCTGCCCTTGAAGCAACGGCTTATCAGACAAAGGATGTAATAAATGCGATGGAACAGGATTCAAACATAAAACTTGAAGTATTAAAAGTTGATGGTGGAATGGTTGTAGATGAACTTCTCATGCAATTTCAGGCTGATATTCTTGGTGTACCAGTCATAAGACCAAAGGTAATTGAGACAACTGCACTTGGCGCTTCTTATGCAGCAGGTCTTGCCGTAAAATTCTTTACCTCAGTTGAAGAGCTAAAGAAAAACTGGGCAGTCGACAAGAAATGGACTCCAAAGATGGACGAAAGCGAAAGGTTTAGATTATATAAAAACTGGCTTAGGGCTGTAGAAAAATCATTCCACCTTGCAGAAGATTAGATCATAGGAGGTATCATGGAAAAGTTTGATGTCGTTATTATTGGTGCAGGTGTCGTTGGAGCTATGATTGCAAGGGAACTTTCAAAGTATGAGCTCTCGGTTGCTGTCATTGAAAAAGAATCCGATGTATGTATGGGCACAACTGCTGCGAATACTGCGATAATCCATGCAGGATATGACCCAATTCCAGGAACTTTAAAAGCAGAGCTTAATGTGAAAGGAAATAAACTTTGGGATGAACTTGCTTTTGAACTTGGCATTCCCCTTAAAAGAACTGGTGATTATGTTGTTGCGGTTGGACCCGAAGAGCTTAAAGAAGTAGAGAAACTCTTCGAAAGAGGAAAGAAAAATGGTGTAGTGGGGATTGAGATGTTAGGTAGAGATGAGGTTTTGTCAAGACTCCCCTACATTAATAAGGATGTAAGTGGTGCAATGTTTGCTTATACCGGTGGCATTACAGATCCTTTCCAGGCTACTTTTGCACCTATGGAAAATGCTGTTATGAACGGAGTTAAGCTTTATCTTGATACGGCTTTTGAAGACTTTATTTTTGAAGGTAATCGAATAATTGGGATAAAAACAAATAGAGGTGAATTCTTATCTTCTTGGGTAATTAATGCAGCTGGATTGTATTCGGATTTTATCATGCATAAGGCAAATCTTCACCCTGAATTTAAGATTACACCAAGAAAAGGTGAATATTATGTTTTTGATAGAAATGAGTTTGCAATATCCGAGGTGCTTTTTCCGACCCCAACAGAATTGACGAAAGGCATTATGGTGACAACTACAATACATGGAAACACAATTATAGGTCCTAACGCTCATGAAGTTCCCGATAAGGAAGACACATCAAATACAGCTGAGGGGCTTGAAGAGGTCTTTAGAGGTGCGTCAAAACTTGTGCCAGAAATTGTGAACAATTTAAGACATGTCATAGCAATTTTTGCTGGGCTTCGTGCAACTGGCAATGCAAGAACTCCAAATCCAAATGTTGATTATCATCATGATTATCTTATAGAAGCAAATCCTAATATGGGTATCCTCAACCTCGCAGGGATTGAATCGCCTGGTCTTGTAGCATCTCCTGCTATTGCAAAAATGGTTGTAGAGCTTTTAAAAGATTCAGGGCTTGAATTAAAGGAAAAGAAGGACTTTAATCCTATAAGAAAACCAAGGCCTCGTTTTAGGGATTTGAGTAATGAGGAAAGAGCAAAACTTGTCAGTAAAAATCCTGCATATGGTAGAATTATTTGCCGCTGTGAATACGTAACCGAAGGTGAAATTCTTGAAGAAATTCATGCACCAATTCCCGCAAGGACTTATGACGCAATAAAGCGAAGGACATGGCTTGGCACAGGTAGGTGCCAAGGTGCATTTGATACACCAAGAGTTGTTGAAATACTTTCAAGAGAGCTTGGCGTTTCTCCGATTGAAGTGACGAAAAAAGGTGACAGTTCCTATTTCCTTCTAAGAAAAACTAAGGAGGTAGAAGATGAAAGATAGGTATGATGTTGTTGTTATTGGTTCTGGTCCTGGTG
This sequence comes from Caldisericum sp., assembly GCF_049967455.1. Taxonomy (NCBI): domain Bacteria; kingdom Pseudomonadati; phylum Caldisericota; class Caldisericia; order Caldisericales; family Caldisericaceae; genus Caldisericum; species Caldisericum sp. The sequence goes on from NZ_JBMFSR010000016.1 coordinate 22,552, forward strand.
GACTTGCGGCGGCAATTTCTGCAAAGAAAGAAGGTGCAGAATCAGTTCTTATAGTCGATAGGGATAAAGAGCCCGGTGGGATCCTTAATCAATGCATTCATAATGGTTTTGGTGTTGAGATATTTAAAGAGGATCTGCCAGGTCCATCTTATGCGGAAAGATTTATAACTGAAGCAGAATCAATTGGTGTTGAATTTATGCTTGATTCTATGGTTTTGGAAATAACTCCATTGAAGAAAATTTATGTTACAAGCAAATGGTTTGGCTTTAAAGAAATTGAAGCAACATCACTTATCCTTGCAATGGGTGCAAGAGAAAGAACTCGTGCTCAAATTAGGACACCTGGTTTTAGGCCTGCAGGAGTTTATACTGCAGGTACAGCCCAGCGTTTTGTAAATATCGAGGGTTTTATGCCTGGAAAAAGATTTGTTATTTTAGGATCAGGAGACATTGGAATGATTATGGCACGAAGACTTACACTTGAAGGAGCAAAGGTAGAGCGAGTTCTCGAAATAATGCCATTTCTTACTGGACTTACTCGAAACTACGTGCAGTGTCTTCAAGATTTCAATATACCGCTTCAACTAAGTCACACTGTAAATCGAATTTTAGGTAAAAACAGAGTTGAAGCAATTGAGTCAGTTCAAGTCGATGAACATTTTAATCCTATAAAAGGGACAGAAGAAATAATACCTGCAGATACTTTGCTTTTATCTGTAGGGCTTATTCCAGAGAATGAGCTCTCTAAAAAACTCGGTGTTAAGATAGATCCTTTGATTCAAGGACCTTTTGTTGATGAGGAAATGCAAACTTCAATCCCTGGTGTTTTTGCTGCAGGGAATGTCGTTCAAATTTTTGATCTTGTTGACTGGGTCACTGATGCAGGTTATACTGCAGGCAAAGGGGCTGCAAGATATGTAAGAGAAGTAAAAGAAAAAGGAGAATTTGTAAGGCTTGTTCCCGGTAATAATATCCACCATATTGTGCCTCAATTTCTTAAACGTGATGCGCTTGAGAAAGGCCCCGTTAAACTTATGATGAGAGTTAATAAACCAATTGAAGAAAAAGTTTGGGTTGAGGTAAGCGATGGTTCGAATCTCATTACAAAGAAGCTTGAGCGATACGTACGCCCCGGCGAGATGGTAACGCTCACTATCCCTCAAAAGGCTTATGATGAAGTAAGAAAAGCAAAAGAACTTATTGTAAGTGTTGAAAGATTTGGAGGCTAATATGGAGATAAGAAAATTTACCTGTCTTGGATGTCCTGTTGGGTGTTTGCTTACTGTTTATGTTGAGAATGGTGAAGTTGTAAAAGTTGAGGGAAATCAGTGCAATATTGGGATTGATTTTGCAAAACAAGAAGTAAAAGATCCAAGAAGAAAGGTAGCAACCACAGTTAAGATTAAGAATGGTGTTCATCCATTACTTCCTGTCTATACTGATGCTCCATTTCCAAAGGGTCTTATATTTCAACTTATGGATGAGTTAAGAAAAATAGAAGTTGAAGCGCCTATAAAGATGAACGATATAATTCTTGAAAATGCTCTTGGAACAGGCGTTAACATAAGAGCAAGCAGGAGTATTAAGAGAAAAGAATAAAAGTTAAAAGAAGTTATTTTTTAAAGACCGTGGGGCTTTGAACCACGGTCTTTAAAATTTAAATCAAAAGTTTTCTTAACCTAAATTGAGCGATTTTTATCACTCTAAAAAAAACTCTC
>NZ_JBMFSR010000017.1:0-22887 GCF_049967455.1 Caldisericum sp.
ATCTCCAATATTAGAAAGGGGGCATCCCCCTTTCTAACTTACCCCCTAAGGCAAAATTATTATTTGGTGGTATTGAGAGGGCTGTGTTCAATTTAGAGGGGGGCTTGCGATTCTCCCCCTCTATCTTCCCTAAAAGGCGGAGATTCATCCTTGCAAAGCTTGTAGAAATTAGTAATTGTTTTTTGGTGAAGTAATTGTAGAGTTAGTGTATCTTCCATTGAATGCCATTCTGAAGAAGCACAAGTCATCGTAGACTCAATTAAGGTTTTTTATGATTAGCTGTGAATTTTAAAAAATCCTGAATTTTTTGTTATTGACTTTAATGCTAATTTTATTATAATTATTTTAAGAATTTTTTATTTAATGTAAAAAAATCAAAGAGAAGGAGGTAGGTATGAAGAAAGTATTAGTTACAGTATTGTTGGTTGCGCTCATTGCATCTGTATTTGCAGGATGCAAACCAAAAGCACAGCCAGTAAAACTTACAATCTGGCACTCATGGAGCGGCTCTGAACTTGATGTACTTAACGAAGCAATTTCTCTTTACAACCAAAAACACCCAGAAGTCACAATTGAGCAACTTCAAGTTCCATTTGACCAGTTGAAAAACAAATATCAGACTGAAGCAGCAGCAGGTGGCGGTCCTGATATTCTTGTAGGTCCAGCAGACTGGATCGGCGATTTTACAAAGGCAAATCTTATTGCTCCTCTTGATTCTTATTTTGACTCTACATTCCTTGCAGATTACGTCCAAGGAGCGTTAGATCAAGTAAAATACAAAGGTCACATGATGGCATTCCCAGAATCCACGGAGTGCGTTGCATTAATCTATAATAAATCTCTTGTTTCAAATCTTCCTAAGGATACCAATGAGTTAATTACCCTTGTTGATTCTCTTACAAAGGGAGACACCTATGGATTTGTTTATAACTCTGGTTTCTACTTTACAGCAGGCTACTTCTTTGCAGCAGGAATGAAACTTTTTGATGAAAACTACAATGCAATAGTTAATCAAGGAAACGGTGGAGTTCTTGCGCTTAACTTCCTTAAGAAACTTGCATCTGACAAACACTTTATTGTGGCAAATGACTATGGAAAGGCTGATTCTATGTTTAAAGAAGGAAAGGCCGCAATGATTATCAATGGGCCTTGGGCAGTTGGAGATTATACTAAGGCACTTGGCGATAAAGTTGGTGTTGCACCAATGCCAGTTTTTGCCGACACTGGTAATCCATTTGCACCTTTTGTAAATACAAAGGACTTCTTTATTAATGCAAACATAAATGAAACCCAGAAGAAAGCAGCGGTTGACTTTATTAAGTTTATGGTAAGCGCTGAAATCGAGCAAAAATTCTTTGAAAAGGCAAAACACATCCCATCAAACGTAAAAGTAAATACTTCCTCTGACCCAATCATTTCAGGTTTCCTTGAACAAATGAAAACAGGAGTTTCAATGCCAATTGCACCAGAAATGAGTGCCGTTTGGGATCCTATGCAAACTGCAATTGATTCTGTTCTTGCAGGAAAAGCATCACCACAAGATGCAATTAACGCAGCGCAAAATACAATTCAAAATAAGATTAACGCAATGAGAGGTCAGTAAATAGATTGATTTATATAGGGGGCTTATGCCCCCTTTTACTTTAAGGGGTAGAAATGGCTGACAAATCAGATATTTCTCTTTGGGAACAACTAAGAAGACATAAACTTGCATACTACTATATACTTCCTTCCGCAATTGTTATGGGGTTGATTACTGCATTTCCAATTATTTATCAAATTTGGATGGCTTTTACCAACTTCAATATCACAAATTTAAGGAATCCCCATCCCCAATTTGTTGGTCTTGCTAATTTTATAAAGATCTTTACAAATCAAGTTCCTCTTGAAAACTTCAATTTTTGGAGGACCTTTGGATTTAATGTTGTTTGGACTTTTGCAAACGTATTTTTACACGTTACAATCGGCATTAGTCTTGCAGTTGCGTTAAACACACCGCGCCTTGCACTAAAAAAATTCTACAGAACTCTTCTTGTAATTCCCTGGGCAGTTCCTTCATACATCAGCGCTCTTATATGGAGAAATATGTTTGACGTAGATTTTGGTGCAGTTAATCAGATTTTAAGCTCTATTTTAGGACATGCAGTTAAGATCCCATGGCTTACAAGCCCCAATGCTCCTATAAAAATTTTATCCTTCTTATCTTATGCTTTTTATGCAGATCTTATAACAAACGTATGGCTTGGATTTCCATTTATGATGGTTGTTGCAACTGGCGCACTCCAAAGCATTCCACATGAAATCTACGAAGCAGCAGAAATTGATGGAGTTAATGAACGTGGAAAGTTCTTTAAAATTACACTTCCTCTCATTAGATCAGCAATGCTTCCTGCAATAATGCTTGGAATTGTTTGGACTTTTAACCAATTTAACGTTATCTACCTTGTATCAGGTGGGGGTCCTCTTGGTACAACTGAAATTCTTGTAACACAGGCATACAAAATCGTAAATCCCGGTGGATTATATGGAGTTGCAAGTGCATTTGGTCTCATAGTGTTCTTTATCCTACTTGGCATCACCTTAATCACAAACAGGATTACAAGAGCAACGGAGAGTCATATATGAAAAGGCATATTATAGAAAGGCTTAAACACCTATACATTCATGCATATATAATTCTATGGATTGTAATTGCGATATTCCCAGTTATTTGGATTGTTTCAATGTCTTTGAATCCCATCGATGTACTTCACCCTACGACTCTTCAAATTATCCCCAAAAATGCAACACTTTCAGCATACATAAAGGTCCTTACACGTCCATATGAAGCATATCCAGTATCATTTGGAAAACTTCTTTTTAATAGCTTATTTGTTGCAGGAGGAACTGCGCTTTTATCAGTTGCGCTTGCATCAACTGCTGCTTATGCGTTTTCAAGATTCAAATTTCCTGGAAGAGAAATAGGCTTGCTCAGTTTTATTGTTACGCAAATGCTTCCTGCAACAGCAACCCTTGCACCACTTTTCGTTATATTGACACTTCTTCACATAAGAAACACACTCTATGGACTTATTGTTGCATATGCATCGGGCTCAGTTCCCTTTGCGATATGGAACCTCAAAGGCTATTTTGATACGGTTCCAAAAGAACTTGAAGAGGCAGCACTTGTAGATGGTTGTGATAGAAACCAGGCATTCTTAAAAATAATTTTGCCACTATCTTTTCCTGCAATTGCGGTAACATTCCTATTCGGTTTCATGAACGGATGGATGGAATGGATGCTTGCGTGGACTTTCCTGACAAAACCAGAGAACTTTACACTTGCAATGACCCTCTATAATATGCAGGGACAGTGGAATACTCCTTGGTCTCAGTTTGCGGCATTCTCTATAATCATTTCACTTCCCGTTATGATTGTTTGGTATCTTCTTCAAAGATACATTGTTTCAGGACTTACACTTGGTGCAGTTAAGGGTTAGTCAAAATCAAGGAATTTCAATACGAGAACCATATTCGTCCTTTACAACTCTTATTTGATTTGGGAAGTTTTCTTTTATTTCGTTTAAGTGGCTTATCACAAGGATTTTTTTGAAATCACTCTTTATATTATTTATCTCTTCAAGGATATTGGTTCTTCCTTTCGCATCTTGACTTCCGAAACCTTCGTCTATTACAAGTGTTTCGAGAGTTGCATTTCTTATTTGGGCAAGGAACTTTGCAATCCCTAAACGCAAAGAGAAATCAATTCTAAATTTCTCTCCGCCTGAAAATAATTCGTATCTTCTTTCAACTCCTCTATCGTAAATGATGATATCCAGTGTGGGCTTCTCAGAATTTTTGTCAGCTTTAACCGTAAGAAACTTAAGATACATTCTACCATCTGTAAGTCTTTGAAGGAATCTATTAACCTCGTTTTCAAGATGTGGAAGATAATCGCTTATAATTGAAAGTTGGACGCCATTCCTTCCAAGAATTTCTTCAAGCGCCGTAAGTGCCTCAAGTCGTTTTTTATTCCTTTCAATAGTATCTGTCTTCTCTTTAATTTCAATCTTCATATTTTCTAATTCTTTTAAATTTTCCTCAAGCTTTGCCCTTTGAATTAAAAGTTCATTTAAAACCTTTTGTGCATTTTCAAGGTTTAGGGATTCATTTTCAAATGTTTTTTCAACATAATCAAAATTTTTCAAATTTTCAGAGATTTCTTGAATCTTCTGTTCAATCTCTTTGATTTCTTCATTTGTGTTTTCTATGTCTTTTCCAACTTTTTCTATTTGTTTTTCAAGTTCAGTAATCCTTGCATCTGCTACTGCAAGTTTTGTAAATTTTTCCTCATAGATCTTTAAAGCATTCTCCTTTTCCTTGAGTTCGTTATAAAAATGCTCGTCAAAATTTAAAAGTTCTATTTTTCCTTGAAGTGTTCTTAACTCGTTGAGCTCGTTCTCGATAAAGGTTTTTTCTTCTAATTCTTTCCTTAATTTTAAAATAGCTTCCCTTTCCAGAGCTTCTTCTTCTTGAAGTTTTGTAAGTTTTTCAATTTCATTTTTCTTATTTGTTGATGCCTCAATAAGGCTACTTTCAATTTTTTGTAGTTGCAATTCTATTTTCCCTAATTCTTCTTGTCTTTTTGTTAAATCATTTTGAATTTTATCCTTTGATTTAACCTCTTCCCTAAGTAACAATAACTCCTCTTCTTTTGCACTATTTAAGGCAAGATCTTCTTTTAATTTTTTAAGTTCTGCCTCAATTTCTTTAAGCCTCAAAGTCTCTTCGTTTAATTGATCTTCTAAATGGACTTTCTTCTCTTTTAGATTCGTAAGGGATTCTTCAATTTTTGCAATTAAAATATCCGTTTGGGAAAGTTTTTGAAAAAAGCCCTCTAATTCCTTCAAGGTTTTTTCTAAAGTTGATTTCTTTTCTCTTAATTCTCCAATTTGGTTTTTAAGTTTTACTGTATTTTCTTCAAACTCGTTTATAAGGGTATGCCTATGCTCTTCTGTGAGTGGGCTTCCGCACAAAGGACATTTTGCAGTATCTGACTCTGAAATGAGGTTAATTTTTTCTGTTTCTAATTCTAAATTTTTTTCAAAACCTGAAATTTTCTTTAAAATCTCTTCAATCTCTTTTTGAATTGCTTCTTTTCTAGATACTTTGCTCTGAAGTTCAGTTCTATCATCTTTAAGGGTATTTAACCTTTTCTCTCCCTCGGCGATACTATTTTCTATCTGACCTAATTCTTCTCTTTCCTTATTAATTTTATCAAGGATCTCCTGTCTTTCTTTTTCGTACTTATTGATTGAATCCTTCAGATTCTTTTCAAAATCTCTAATGCTATTTTCGGTATTTTTTAAACGTTCCTCCTTTAATAAGATGCCATCCAGTTTTGTCTTAAGCTCTTCTATTTTTCCATTAATTACATCTTTTTGGAGTAATGCCTCTTCGCGTTGCTTAATTATATTGCCTATAAAAATCTCATATTTATCTATCTTTTCTTTGCTTGAGGTAATCTCATCTTGTATTTCTTTAAGTCTGTTTTCATGTATATCAAATTCTTTTGTCTTTGACTCGACTTTTGATTCTATCTCTTTTTCTTTCAGAGTTTTTTCATTTTTTAGTCTAATGAATTCTTTTTCCTTTTCGCTTTCCTTTTCTTTTTTTAGACGTATCTCCTTTAGAATTTCAAAATTCTTTGTTATCTCTTCTCTTTCGTTTATTATTTCAGTAAATTCCTCGAGGTTTTTTTGAAGATTTTCTTTCTCTTTTTGTAAATTGACTATGCGTTTTAAGGCAACTTCTCTTTCTCTATTTTTGCTTTCTAAACGTTCCTTTAATCTTAATATTTCTTCCCTTTTTTTATTAAGCTCATCTATATGTGCTTTTAAAGTCTCTATTTTTGAAGAATGGGTGGAAATTTCATTATCCAATCTTTCTTTTTCAATTTTTATGTCTTCTTCTTTCAAAAGAGATTCCTCTTTTGCCTTTATTTCATTTTCAAGGAGTTCTATTGTTGTTAAGACTTCTTTTTTTCTTGTTTTTGCAATTTCCTTTGCTCGTTCATAAATATCAAGACCGAGCATTTCACGTAATAATTCCGCCTTTTCTGCAGGTGTCTTAGTTGTGAAAAAGTCAGCTGCTCCTTGTAAGATAAACGATGCCCCAATAAATGTTTCGTAATTAAAACCTAAGACTTTCTTGATCTTTTCTTCTGTGTCTACAATTTTTCCTTCACTTATATTTTTAAAAGATCCTGTTGAGTCATCAAATTCTTCTAATATAAGCCCTGTTGTTTCTTTGTCTTTTCTGTAAGTTCTTTTAATCCTATAGCGTTTCCCTTTTTCCCTGAAGATGAGTTCTATAGAAAGTAAATTTTCGTCAATATTTACAACATCCTGTTTGTTTCTCGTGATACCACGTGCAATTCCAAAAAACGCATAAACAATTGCATCAATAATTGAAGATTTCCCATGTCCGTTATCTCCTGTGATGAGAATCACATCTCCAATTTGGTTAAAGTCAAGGACTGCTTCGTTTCTATAACTTAAAAAACCCTTAATCTTGAGTAATTCTGGAATCATTTGAGATGAAAGATCTCTTTTATCTTTTTAATTGCTTCCTCGGGAGTATCTACAAAATATATTTCAGCATTTTTTCTTGAGTCAAAGTATTTTCCATCAATAAGGATTTGTTCTATCGAATCAGCAAAATCACCTGTTCCTCTTATTACAATTGCAGGTTTTCCGTTTTGATAAGTAGAGACAAGCTCAAGAAGGGTACCAATTTTTCCACCAATCATTACCGTTACATCAACTGTGTGAATCATAAGAATTGAGCGAAAATCCATCCCAAGACCAGTTGTAATAGGAATCGTTACATAGGGATTTGCCTCATCAACGCTATTTGAAGGAAGAATCCCAACATTTATTCCATGAGCATCAAAATTTCCATGCGATGCTGCCTCCATAACTCCATCACGCCCACCTGAAAAAAGTATAAAACCCTCTAATCCCACAAGATACCCAAACCTGTAAGCAATCTGTTTAACTTCTTCACTTACAGGTTCATTTGGCCTTTCAGATGTACCAATAAGTCCTACTCTTAACTTATTCTTTTCCATCAAAGTTTATATCCTCCAACTTTATTTGCTCTAATTTGATTGGTTCTCCCTCTTTTAATTCGTATCTTAAGCAACAGACAAGCCTTCCACATGCACCTGTAATTTTTGATACATTCATTGGAAGATTTTGCATCTTTGCATATGTTAGTTCAATACTTTCAATATCTTTAAGAAAATTTGTACAGCAAATAGGATACCCACACGGACCAACACCACCAAAAAACTTCATTGCATCTCTTGCTCCAACCTGCCATAGTTTAATTTTGGTATTAAAAGTTGAGACAAGGTCTTTTACAAGTGCTCTAAAATCCACTCTTGAATCTGCTGTAAAGTAAAAAACATATTCCTTTTCACTTTCATCCCATACAGTTTCGATAAGGTGCATTGGAAGTCCATGTTCTTTTATCTTTTGTTTGCAAATCTTGAAAGCATTATTCTCCTTTTTTGCAAGGTTCTCAAAATATTTTAAGTCATCTTCGTTTGCTCTTCGCAATATTCTCATTATGCCAAATCTTTCTTTTAATTTATCGTATAATTTGGCATCCATCTTTACATATGGACGTGTTATCTTACCAAGAGTCACCATTTCATTTTTTTTAACAACCACAAGGTCCCCGATTTTAAAGGTTAAATCTTCTCTTGGAATGAAATATGTGTGCATATCTTTTCTTATCATTACACCTGCTAATATCACTTTGTTTTCCGTTATTTCCATATTTTTCAACCCTTTCAAATATTCTCAATTGTAAATATTACACTTAATATTATATGCATTGCATTTGCATTTGTCAAAAGTCCCTCTTTTGCTTTGGTAAGAAGTACATATATCTCTTTTATCTTTTTTAAACTGAACGCAAGGAATTCATCCGCAATAAAACCCAACAAGTCAATATTTTTTATAATTTCTGTTTCTTTTTTAACTACTATGAACATCACATCTTTCAATAGGTCAATTGCTTCGTCTATAAAGTCATTAACTGTAATGTAGTTAAAGTCTCCATAATAATCCTTGAACCTTAAAATAAATTTTGTACCTGTTTCTTTTTTCTTAATAAGATTCAAAAATGATGTTAAAAGTTGTTTTCTCTTTTTGTATGTTTCCTCTTTTGTCAATTGTTCAAGATTTTTTAAGGTTCCATCCAAAATGTGCGCAATAGTTGAAGCCCTTTCATCATCTTCAACAGATTTTTTTACTATTTTTTTGACAACTTCTAACGGCAATTTTCCAAACTTTACAATAACACCTCTTGATACAATTGTTTCGGGAAGGTTTTCTAAATTTTCACAGGTTAGAATGTTTAAGGTATTTTTTGGAGGTTCCTCGAGGAATTTTAACATACTGTTAAATGCTTGGATTGTTGCATTCTCTACATCTACAAAAATATTTACTTTATACCCCTCATAAGGCACATAAGAGTTATCGATAATATCACGAATATCATCAATCCCTATTGTTTCTTTATCAACAATCTTTAGGTTAGGATGCACACGGTTTTCAATTGCAATACACGATTTACACTTATCACATCCATTGAGAGGGTCTACCTTGCAATTCAAAGCCTTTGCAAACTCGACTGCTGCAAGTTTCTTCCCAACGCCTTTTTCACCTACAAATATAAGGGTTGAAGGTAAAGCTCTCCTCTCTAAAAGTTTTCTTAAATAGTTTATTGCTCTATCCTGTCCTAAAACCTTGTCAAGCCCCAACGCACTACCTCAAAATCTTTTCTAAATAAGCGTAGAGGTCTGTATTAAAAATTCTTTCATAGGCAATTTTAAACTGCGGATATGACTTTCCCTCAAGATATCGCAAATGAGATTCAATAGTTGTCATTTGTGCCTCTTTGTTAACTTCAAGGAAATATCGCTGTGAAGAATCAGGAATATCATCTTCCATTCCCTCGGGTATTGCAATAAGTCGTATAAAGTTTAAAACATCTTCTCTTGTGAGATTTAGGTTTTTGAAATTTCTTTCAATTTCTTCTGCAAGTGCCTCATCTTGTTCAAAAAAGTGAAGCGAAAACTTATCAAGAGTATCAATAGCATCCGCAAGATATGCGCCAAGTGCAGTACTTATATTGTAAAGCTTTCCCGAAACAAGCACTGCAAGATCATCGGAAACACCCAATCCTTTTTTGTGCCTTATATATTGGAACCTTATGTATGAATGTTTAAGGAAATCTACATTCGTTGGATCAATGATAAGCCCTACCCTTCGATACTCTTCAAGTTTATCTTCATGATCTCCATGCGCAAGCTGTTCGCCATCAAGCCCTAATTTTTCCATAACATGCATATCAACAAGATATGGTTTCCCGCCACCCATATTGAGGTTGAATTTTTGATTTGCAAGTTTCCTTGTTTCAAAATCATCCATAAAACCGCCAAGATATAGTCCTCTAAGAACTGATTCGGGATCCACCTCCACTTCTAAGAATAACGGACAACGCATAAGAGGTTCGCCTTTTTTGTTTACAAGATGTGTCCTTCTTTCGCCTTTCATTACAGATCTTGCATATTCATAGATTTCGTCAATTAAAAGCTGTCTTGAACTTCTAACAATGAAAGAATCCCTTCCAAGTGCAATTACAATATCATCAATTGTTGTATCGACAAACTTCTTCCCCTCAAAAGCTCCATCGCCATTGTGGGAATGTCCTTCAATTGTCTGCATGAAAAGCAAATCTTCAACTTCAGGTGATGTATATAAATCATGTTCTTTTTGCATTTTTCTAAAGTCTTTCCAAATTAATTCTCTTGGCGCAATTTTCATTTTTGCCTCCTTATATTATTTTACTACTTTATTGCCCTTTTTATTACCCCACCAAGCACAATAATATCGTTGTCGTAAACAACAAGACTCTGTCCCTTTGTAACCGCAAACTGCTTCTCTAAAAATTCAACTTCGATTTGTCCATTTGTGTTTTTAACTAAGCAATCAGCAGGCTTTGATTGGTATCGAACTTTTGCTTTGTAAATCTTATCAGGTTCTACTTCTTCAAGAAAATTTACCTCTGTTAATTCTGCCCCCTTGAATAGGCAATCTTCATAAGTACCAAGAACGACCGTATTTGTAATTGGGTCAGTATCTATAACATATAAAGGCTCCTTGTAAGAAACATTAAGACCACTTCTCTGTCCTATAGTATAGAATTGAACTCCTTTGTGCTTTCCTAAAATATTTCCAAATTTGTTAATGATATTTCCTTCTTTTTCTTTAAGGATTTCTTTAATAGTATCCTTTATGTTTCCCTTAACGAAACATAAATCTTCACTTTCTTTTGATTGGGGAAGATCCAATGATTCTGCAATTTTTTTTACTTCGCTTTTTAAGTAAGTTCCCAAGGGAAATATGATGTTCTTTAAATCCTCTTTTTTAAGGCGCCAAAGCATATAAGATTGGTCTTTTATGGGGTCAATTCCCTTTTTCAAGTGTAAATCTTCATTGCGAGCGTAATGTCCTGTTGCAAAGAGTCCGTCACCAAAAAGCAATTTTGTTTTTTCAAAACCTATACCAAACTTTATTTTTTCATTACACACAGTACATGGATTAGGAGTAAAGCCCTCCTTTAAACTTTTAAAGAAGTACTCTTTTACAAGGACATTAAACTCTTCCGATACATCAATTTCGATAAAAGGTATCTCAAATTTTCTTGCAACAATCTCTGCATTAGAAATATTACAGCACCTTGACAAACTTTCATCTTTCTCTAATTTAAAGAAAACTGCAACAACATCATATCCCTGTTTTTTTAATAGGTATAGTGCAACAGAACTGTCAACTCCTCCGCTTACTCCAACATAAACTTTCATATCTCAATTTTATAATCTTTTCACAAAAATTCAAAACATTTTGATTTTTAAAAACTTTTATTAAAATAAATTGTGAAACTTTACAATTGTGAAAAAAATAATGTAAGGAGGTACAAATGCAAATACCATTCGCAACAATTGAAAGATTGGCAATTTATGTAAGGTGCTTAAGACACCTTAAAGAACAGGGTATAAAAAAAATATCTTCATTTGAAATGGCTCAACATACAAGAACTACACCAGAGCAAGTTAGAAAGGATCTGTCATATTTTGGGAAATTCGGAAAAACTGGCGAAGGTTACGATGTTGAAAATCTTTTGAAGAAGCTTGAAAAAATTTTAAGAACTAAAAGAAAATGGAATGTTGCAATTATCGGAGCTGGTTCTTTAGGTACAGCCTTGTCCAAATACAGAGGGTTTAAAGAAGTAGGCTACGATGTTAAAGCCATGTTTGATATTGACCCAGAGAAAATTAACAAAAAAATAAACGGCATTCCTGTGTATCATATAGAAAAATTCTCTGAAATAACAGAAAAAGAAGACATAGAGATAGCAATAGTTGCTGTTCCAGTTGAAGCAGTTTCTGATGTAGAAGAAGTTATAGTGAAGAGTAAAATTAAAGGAATTTTAAATTTCGTTCCAGTCACATTAAATCTTAAAACTCGAAGAAGAATTGTCGTCCTTGATGTTGACCTCACTCAGAAATTGTATATAATTTCATATCTAATTAAAAATAAATGGGAGGAATAGATGGATATTTTAACACTAAACTGTGGTAGCTCTTCAGTAAAATACCAACTTTATCGATGGAGCGAGAAAAGAATTTTAGCCAAAGGAATTGTTGAGCGAGTTACAATTGGTGGGTCTTTTATCAAACATGAAGTGCCAGGGAGAGAAACTGTAAAAATTGCAAGTGAATGCCCCACACATAAAGAGGCAATTGAATTAATTTTAAAGACACTTGTAGATCAAGAACTTGGAGTTATAAAAGATGTAAAAGAAGTAAAAGCAGTAGGACATAGAGTTGTACACGGAGGAGAGAAATTTAATAAATCTGTTCTAATTACTGACGAAGCATTAAGAACCTTTGAAGAACTTCAAGATCTTGCTCCCCTTCACAATCCACCAAATATCTTAGGTATCAAAGCAGCTATGAATGTCCTTCCAGATGTCCCACACGTTGCAATTATGGACACTGCATGGCATCAAACAATGCCAGAGCATGCCTTTATTTATGCACTTCCAAGAGAGTGGTACGAAAAGTATCACATAAGAAGGTATGGTTTCCATGGAACTTCTTTTCTTTATGTTGCAAAAAGAGCAGCAGTGCTTTTGGGAAAAAATCCATTTGAAACCAACGTTGTAATTGCTCATCTCGGAAATGGTGCAAGTATTGATGCAGTTAAAAATGGTATTTCTGTTGATACAAGCATGGGCTTCACACCTCTTGAAGGACTTGTTATGGGAACGCGTGCAGGTGATCACGACGCTGCAATTGATCTTTACATGATGGATAAGTTGGGATTGTCTTCCAAAGAAATGAACGACATTTTAAATAAAAAGAGCGGAGTCTTTGGAATCACAAATGGAAAATATACCGATAGACGAGATATTGAAATTGCAGCAGAACAAGGCGATCCTCTTGCACAACTTGCAATAGATATTGAAACTTACAGGCTAAAAAAATATATTTCGGCATATATGGGAGTTTTAGGTAGAGTTGATGCAATTGTTTTTACTGCAGGCGTTGGCGAAATGGGTCCTATCTTCCGCGAAAAGGCACTTATAGGTCTTGAAAATTTTGGCGTTGTTATTGACAAGAAGAAAAATAATCTTTCCCTTACAAGAAACGCAGAAACTGATATTACAGGAGAGGGCTCTAAAGTAAGAGTTTTTGTAATTCCAACTGATGAGGAGCTTGTAATGACAGAGGATACTGTAGCCATTATGGAAGGGCGGTATGATGTACATACGAATTTTACTTATTCATTCCAAGATCCAAAATACAAGAATTTATTGAGAGAAGAAAATTTTGCAAAGGAAGTTGAGAAAAAACCAGATCTTGCAAACATTAGAGCAAAAATACCCGGAGTTGATTTTTAGAAAATAATTTGATAATTTTCCTCTAAGAGTATTTGGAGTTCAATTTTACTTCCTTAAAATGACGTTTTCTATTTATTACTTGCAAAAATTTGTAAAGTAGAGTATAATAATTGCGGTTTGGAGAGATGGCCGAGTAGGCTGAAGGCACTCGCCTGCTAAGCGAGTGAGGGGCCTAAAACCCCTCCGCGGGTTCGAATCCCGCTCTCTCCGCCAGACTCCCTCCAAAAATCCTTTTTGGTCAACGGAGGAGCTTCCCCCTCTCCTCCGTAATAAAATCAGAGACAGGCGTTCCCCCTTGCCTGTCCAAAAGATGCACACCTCCTCGGGTCAGGTATCCCTCCGCCTGACCCGTTTTTTATTTTGAAAAGTTTAGTTATAATTAAGCGATGCTAAAAATTCTTGTAGCAACAAAAAACAAAGGAAAACTTAAAGAGATTCAAGAAATTCTTGGGGAAATACCTGTCAAATTAATTTCTCTTCCAGAAAATGCTCCTGATGTTGAAGAAACGGGCTCAACATACCTTGAAAATGCTCTTATAAAGGCAAAGACCTACGGGACAAAATACAAACTTATAACACTTGCAGATGATTCTGGTCTTGAAATTGATTCATTGAATGGACTTCCTGGAGTTTTTTCTTCAAGATATCTTGGTAAAGATACTCCATTTGAGGAAAAAATGAAAAACATTCTTGACCTTCTTAAAGATAAAGACAACCGAAAGGCACGCTTTAGGTGTGTAAGTGTACTCTACAATCCAGACGAAGATAAATTTGTAAGTTTTGAAGGTGTCGTTGAGGGAGAAATCTTAAAAGAAATTCGCTATGGGAACTCAGGCTTTGGATACGATCCAATCTTTAAACCTAACGGATTTGATAAAAGTTTCTCTCAATTAGGCACAGAAATAAAAAATAAGATAAGCCATAGGGCAAAAGCCTTAGCTCAAGTTAGAGATTACATTGAGAACAACTTATTAGGAGGAGACATGATTGAAATAAAAGTAAATGGTAAACGCCTTCCAGCAAACAAATATGTTTATTCAGTTTTTGAGAAAGTCATTCTGGCACTACTTTCTACCCTTAAAGACATTCCCGAGATTAAAACTGTTGAAATAAAAATAGATAAGAGCCAGGAACAACAAAATTAGTTTTTGCCACCGCTCATTTTAATTCTTCCCGCAATATCTACAATTACATAGTATTTCTTTGTGCCCAATGCATTTTGTATTTCAATAGTATCAAAACTGTTTGGCTGTCCTCTAAAATGGTTATCTTTCCCGCAATAAAACTCAAGATAATAGTATTCCTTTCCGTTTATCCAACCAAATGGTTTAAAAGGCTTATGTGCAGTAAACTTGAAATTATACTTAAGTTCTCTTTTTACAAAGTGTATACCATCGGGTATATCGTAAGGTGTATAGTGGACTGCATTAAGTGGGTCTTTTTGAAATGTTTCAAACATATAAAAAGTCCTTGAGGAGGCCGGTTCTGTACAAAAATAGATTCGCAGATCTTGCTGGTATAAAATAGCCGACTCCTTAACTAATCTTAAATCTTGGACCATTTGCCACGAAACCTCCTCAAGCTCTCTACTCAACATAAAACTATTTAAGTAAGGTAAAGAAATTCCCAGTAGAATTAAAGCAATTACTATTACAACTAATAACTCAATTAAAGAAAAACCAAATCTAATCCGCTTTTTGATATCCATATTATGGCTTGACTTTATTTGCAATATTTTCCTTCCACACAATTCTATACATTGGTGTTTTGTTAAAACCAGCCTGAGCAGTGTAAACTGTAGAGATATTGAATACCGTTCCATAGTAATACGTGACCCCATTGTAAGTATATTTGTAAGGATAGTTAGGATCATAATCAGGATCAGTTGGACTGATCTGAATCAGTTTATCTTTTGTTAGCGATCTTAAATAATTATTTATAGAAGGATCAGTTACAACTTCATATCTAACTTTCCATTGAACATCAGTTCTTGAATTCGTCGCTGGATAAAATGGAGGCGCACCAAAATCAAAAAGATTGTAATCATAATAAGTTTGTTGGATTTCATAACCCTTAACATAATCTCCATTTACCAAACACGGCGCATTATCAGTGCTCCACTCAGCTTGTGCACCATACCACTTTGCTAAATATTTTCCAGAGGTATCCATTGGTCTCCAAGGATAGTCATCGGTTACACCAAATGAACCATGAACAGCCATCATTGCAGCATCTACCTCAAGTTGGGGATAATTCTTGAATGTTGAGTATGGAATATAAATATTATTGTATGCAACAAGCCCCAAAGCATCTGGACTACCGTTCACCGGCATATTTTTATCGGTACGAGGTGGAGTATTATATAAAATATTCCCGCCTATATAAATGTTCCCGCCTGAACCCACGGTTACTCTTCCTTTAATTGTTCCCGAAACTGTTGCATTTCCTTCAACATAAATTACGCCATTTGGAGGTAAATCTTTCTTGGTGCCATTAATAATGACCTTACCTGCATTATTTTCAACAACAAAAACTATAGTTGCGTTACCATTTATGTAGTAACCAGGCAGTGCTTTATCTTGCATTCCGCCATTTGGATCAGAAGGATTCCTAACAGGAGTTGAACCTTTTAATGCCAAATCTCCATTGGGCCATTGAGCTTGTGGATATCCATTTTTTGCATATCCAGAATTGTAAGCCCAGGAAAGATTTTTCTGATCAGGACCAAATCTTCCAGTACGTGCCCAATTAGCATCTATTGCCTGATCGTAAACTGTTCCCGAT
Source organism: Caldisericum sp. (assembly GCF_049967455.1). Classification (NCBI taxonomy): domain Bacteria; kingdom Pseudomonadati; phylum Caldisericota; class Caldisericia; order Caldisericales; family Caldisericaceae; genus Caldisericum; species Caldisericum sp. The sequence goes on from NZ_JBMFSR010000017.1 coordinate 15,808, forward strand.
GCATACACCGGATCTTGTGCCCATCCTCCCATATAAAGATCGCTATCAGATCTTATCATTCCCTTCGTCACCTCATATTTTCCAAAATATGCTTTTGTATGAAATAAACCAGAAAAATCACTGTAATAAACAGTTGTGGAATCTGCGTCAGTTTTCCTTCTATACCAATTCCCGTTTGCAAGTTGCTGCGTTATTGTGCTAGTACTAATTCCCAACTGACCTCTAACAGCATGTGTCTCAATACTTCTATAAATTTCAGGTTTGGAAAGATTGTATGCAGTTGCTTTTATAACCCATTTGTCAGGAAATCCCAGCGAATATTGAGTATTTGTATCCACTTCAAACCAGAGATTATCTTGTTTGTAATTCGGGTCAATTTCACTGATATTGTTGTATGTATCGCCTGTTGTTAAATTCTTAATCGTTCTACTTTTGATATCACCGTCAGGTCCCACAGATGCAACAGAAGCAATCTTATTATTTAAAGGATCCCAAACTGCAAACCATACATTATCATCCGCCTTAAAAAGATAAGTAGAAACATTATTAATAATCGCATTGTAAGAACCGATCGGATCATCTAAACTCGGCACACCACCATTTAATTCAGAAAGTCTTACTGCTATCGCATAATCCCTTGTTTTTATTAAAGCTTCTTGTTGATCATTATCATTTACCACTGGGGCATTATATGGAAAACTAAACGTATTAATGGTATTAAGAATATTTTCAACAGCAGAATCTGCAACAACAAGTGCTCTATCAGATATTGCCTCTCCTGAAGTTGTAAAATTACGGGTAGTAGTTGAAGAGAATAACATTAAAACAGGTATCATCATTAAGACCCCCATAAGCACGGCAAAAATCATTGAAAAGCCTTTTCTTGTATTCATTTAACTCAACTCCTATTGTTTTAAAGTTACTTGTATCATTCTAATGAATCTTTTTCCTTCTCTTGAAGTAGGGTCCTTAAGAAACGCTTCAACGATTATTTGAAAAACTTTAGGTGAATAGCTTGGTCTTATTACGGCAAAATTAGTTATCACCTGTTCTGTAATAGGTTGAGATGTTATTCCACTCCATTTTGTTCCGTCCCAAATTTCGTTAGAGTATAATACTTCGCAAGGTTCGTAAATTCTACTTAGCCAATAATTCTTGGGAATTCCTGCATAATTTCCTTTAAATCTAGGAACACCTAAGGTATAGGTTATTCTATGTTTCACACCAGAACTATCCAGAATATAAAACCGGAGAATTGGAGAAGCATTCGGAAGAAATGAGTAATAATCATGAACTGGGTCAAGAGGATATGGCGTTACGATATCTGATAAATCTCTTTTGGAGTCACTATTTGGATTGTATTGAGGAAAATCAACACCAGAAAATCCAGTTCCATCATCTAAAGTTGACGTTTGCATAAGTTCTTTCTTAAGCTGAGAAAGAAATGTATCTATATTTTCCTGAATATTTTGATTTACTGAAATATATCTTGCAAAGGCATTTATATAAGAAAAAGATGATAAACCGATATAAAGTAGAATAAGCATTATAACCATTGACACCATGAGCTCAATAAGGGTAAATCCTCTTCTCATTAGCTCCCCACATAAACAGTAAGTTTTGTTTTTGTCTGGTAAGACTTTTCTAATTTACCTTCCATCCAATATACAGTTACTTCTACATCAAACCACTGGACATGGTCTGGATCGTTTGCTTTTTGTTTTCTTGCAACAACTTTTGTTAAAACTCTAAAACCATTGTAATCAGTTGTTTTAGAAGATAAAGAACCATCATTTGTAAAATATGGTGTATAGTTTGGATTTCTTCCGTCAGTAAATGCCTTGGCTTTCACATAAATCTTTGGTATATAGTTTAAACCTGGATTGAAGAAATTTATTTTGTTTGGATTTGGCGCTCCATTTATAGTTGCACTTAGAGGGAACCTCACAACAATTGGGTTAGAAGCCACTCTATCATAGTATTTGCCGGAGGAAGTAAAAAGGTTTGCATCTTCCAAAGATGGATTCGAGTCTATAATATAGCCATTTTCACCAAGAGAGACGAAACCTTGAAGCAAGAAATAAAATGCAGAAGGTTTATCATTATATTTGCCGTTTGGCGTTATTGGATTGACGTTAATCGAGAGAGGATTACCATAATTATCAATAAGACCAGGTAAGGGATGATTTTCATCATTACCAAAAAGATTTACACCAAAGCCAAGATTGTTGTCATATGTTACGTTTCTTGACCTTATATAATCAATTACATAGTTAGCAATGTCTTTAGCTTCTTGAAAGCTTTCTTTCCTTTTTTCTGAAACATTCATAGAAATAGCAACAGTAGTCACAGCAACAACAATAAAGGTAACAATAACAATTGAGATCATAGTTTCGATAATAGTAAATCCCCTTCTCCTTTTATTCATTTTTTCACTTACCTTTTAACCCAATCAATAGATACGCTCCCCAATTTCGAAATGTAGATGCCTAATATTTTGGTCTCGTTGTTATTAGAAAGAAATATACCATAATTTTTATCTTTACTGTAATAATTAGGATTCCCGAAATTATCAAATACTATTGAAACATAAGTAAGTGGCGGAGATAAAATGGTTGTAGTATCATCAGATTTAGCTAAATAAATCCTTTTTATTTTTATATTTGAAGGAAGAACAATTTTCTCTACTTTTCCTGTTATTGAATTTGTATTAGGATCAAAACGTGCATTTATATCTTTCTCTACATAATAAGTATTCAATTGAGGGAAAAAATAAATTTCAAAATTCCCAGAACTTTGTGAAGTACTGTAAGTTATTGCCTTGTTTTGAGCATAGAGTAAGCTTTGCTGTATTTGAACTCCTGCGTTGTAAAGATTCTTTTCAACTAAAACGTTAGGCATAATAGACATCGAAACTCCAATTAATATCATTAACACCACTATTACTGTCAATAGTTCTATAAGAGTAAAGCCTTTTTTAGAACGGTGTAGCATTGATAAAATCATCTATTGAAATCTTTCTCCATGCATTTCCCGATTGTTCTGCAGAAGTAATGATGTTTTGGACACTGCCGGAACTTCCAGGTGTCCCAACAATGCTTAAATTTGACATATCAACGGGTCTATAATACACATTATAAGTTCCGTTAAGATTAACTGCTCCTTTAGAGACAAGAGCTCCATACAGATCAAAAGTTCCGCCTCCCGTGAAACTGCCTGTGGTATAGAAAATGCCTTTTAATAAAGCATTACCGTTTGCAAGTTCCACATTTCCGTTTACAAGCATTGCAAGTGCTCCGTCATTATCTATAGTAGAGTTTCCGTTTATTATGAGGTTGCCGTTTATTACGATAGTTCCTTGAAGCTTAACATTGCCGTTTATATGTACATCTCCTTCAACAAAATAGACTATATTTTTAGCATAACTCTTTAGTTGCTGCCATTTAGCAACATCAAGTCCTGCAAATAAACCTGATTTATTGGATAAGTCGTTATAGAATGCTGCAATTTGGTCGATTGTTGAATTGTAAGTTGAACCAAGATAAGAAACAATTATAGACTTTACTATTGGATCTGTTGTATTGGGAAATCCCGAAACGCTTCCGTCGTAAGGCTGTTGACCAGTTTTGAATGCAAGTGCAAAAGCTTTGTAGTAATCAGTATTTAGCATCGGAAACTCAATAGGATTCTGACCCGGTTTTGCACCAACCTGCGCAACACCTTTTCCTGTAATCTGTCCCACTGCATATGCTGTGCCTCCGCCGTATGTTGGATCATAAGCAATTCTTATCTTGTCTTCTGCAGGTCCCAGATCAATATTGCCATCTGCAAACACATTACCTGCAACTTCTTGAGCATTGCCGTTAAATGCAATGTCCGACCCAGAGAAAATTCCGTAATTAAAAACTGCAGAATTTGGCATAACTTGTGTTGCAGGAATTGTTTTCTTGTGATATGTTACAGCCATTTCAGTATAAACAGCGGATTGTGATACAATTTGACCATTCTGTTTTACCATACCGAGAGCATAAATACCAATAAAAATCGTCTTATCGCCGTCTAACCCTGTATCAGGATCCCAACCATTAACATCGCCTTTGCTCAATCTTTTAATCTTTGCTTTATAGTATGTATCGGGACTTGAAGAAAGTGATGCTTCGTTTAACTCCAAAATATATCCTGCACCATTTCTTACAATTGATTTGACATTATCCACCGTAAGATAGTGATAAACATTTGGGGGGTTTATAACATTATTTCCTAAATCTGCATTTCTTAAATCAAAAGCAATTTGAGATACACATGCTTCCGCTGCAGTCAAGGCTCTTTGGGAAGTAGATTGTGCATTAGAAATTGCTTTTTCTGGAACTACCTTCAACACTATCCCAATGATTGATGTTAAAACTAAAGCACTTATTAATATTACAGTTATTAAAGCAACTCCTTTTCTTCTAATATTCATAATATTCACCTCCTTATGGTGATTGTTCATTCGAATTTCTTGAAAAAATCAAAGATGTATACGATACACTTTGTTCTTTTCCAAAATAATTAATTTTCCCAACCATTATTACTACAACCTTCCCACCCTGTCTTACAAAATACAACTTTACAAGTTGCTTCATATATTCTGTTACTGGCTCTCCAATTGAAGTAGGATTTGTTCCATGAGGATACTTCACCTTATAGACAGCATTACCATTATTGGTTTGTTCCATCCTGTATCTAATATCCCAAGTGTTTGTTCCATCATAGTATGTAAAAATAAGTTCTTCTCCCATAGCATTTCCTGTGTTTAAACTGTCATTTGGCTTAAGAATTATATCAAAATTAGCATCGTTAGGTTTACTTGCCTGCATTAAGTCTCCAGTTATTTTTGTAAGTGCATATCTAAAATTCTGTTGAAGCGTCATCTCCTGATCATAATAGGTTCTTATCCTGAGAAAACTTGAAATCCCAGAAAATGCAAGGGAAAAGATTATTAAAAGTATAGCAAGAGAAACTACAACCTCAATAATCGTAAAACCCCTACGGTGTTGTCTGACTTCTTGCATAGCTTTTTTCTCCTGTAACTATTACGCTTTTTTGATTATTCCCTACCATCCAATACACAATAATTTTTATTTCATAGATTTTGTTTCTTAGGTCAGTAATCGTAGGAGTTTTGTCAATAATGATAATCCTTTTTGTATAGTGAGGATATACTTCCTTATGCAAGATAATGGTAAAATCATAGTAAGATTGATTAGTAATTGTATCTACCCTTAATCTAGGCGCAATCTCAATGTTTGGTGGAAGCATAATACCACTTGTATCTGGGACTGGCGGAGGATTTGTTGCAGTTCCGGTCTCTGATTCGATACCGCAAACATTAAGAATATGTTCTACTCTATATGAACCATCCATTGGATAATACTTATTAGTCGTAGGATCGTATTGAATAGAGTCATAGACGTTGTTATATGTAGTCCCATAGTCTATAAAATATGGAGAACTTGGTGGTGGTGGTGAAGATGGCTTTTGAGGATAATTAGGCGCATCATATGTAACAGTAGTGGGGAATTGACCACCCTTTATTAAGGAATCTATAACAGAAATAGAAAGACTCTTTACATCTTCTAATTGAAGTTGTGCTAAATTTAAACCAATTGACTTGTATCTTAAATCCTTTACAAAAGAGTAGTAGGAATAATAACCATAAAGGAGAGCAGTAGTTACAACAGCAAATATAGTAACTGCAATAATCACTTCAATTAGACTAAACCCCTTCTTCTTTTTCATTAAACTCCTTCCCATTTTAACTTCTCAAACATTATACTATTATTTTGAAAAATATTAAAACAAAAAAATTTTTGTCAATAGAGCAAAATATGATTATTGAGAGTATAATTTAGATAGAAGTTCAAATTCTTTTATGGAGGTTTATATGAAAGTTGTTGTGATGGGAAACTATCCTAAAAATTTATTGGAGATGTTTGATAAGTATAAAAAGGAATTTGATTTTGAGAATGTTGAGGTTGTTATTCCAAAAGATGACAGCGAAAAGGAAGATGCACTCAAAGATGCAGTTGCAGTAATTTCGGGATCATTAACTGAAAACGACCTAAACAATGCTCCAAATCTCAAATTCATTCAAGTACCTTTTGCAGGAGTTGACACCTACAACATTCCTGAGCTTATAAGACGCGGAATAAAGATTGCAAACGTGCATTCAAACGCAACAGCAGTTGCAGAGTTTGCTATGGCACTTGTCCTTGCGCTTGCTAAAAATGTAGTTGAAGGCGATAGAGATTTAAGAATTGGTTATTGGCACGGGTGGATGTCAAGAGAGCCAGTAATAAGCCTCGAAGGAAAGACAATGACGATCCTCGGACTTGGAAGCATTGGAAAAGAAATTGCACGATTTGCAAAAGTATTTCACATGTATGTAATTGGCGTAAAAAGGGAAAAGGTTGATGGTAAAATTCCTAATGTAGATGAGATTTATACACACGCAGAAATTGAAAAGGCAGTTGAGAAGGCACACTTTGTTGTTTGTGCATTACCTCTTACACCAGAAACAAAAGGAATGATAAATAGAAGGTTGTTTGAAAAAATGGCAGGTAAATTTTTTGTGAACGTTGGACGAGGTGCAGTGGTTAATGAAGAAGATCTTTTTGTTGCACTTAAAAATGGAATTTTGAGGGGCGCAGGAATTGATACGTGGTGGGTATATCCACAAGCTCCTATGCAAACTGCAATGCCTTCAAGGTATCCTTTCCATGGCTTAAAAAATATCATAATGACTCCACACGCAGCAGGATTTACTGATGTAACGCCTCAAAAAATGTGGGAAGATTCCGTTAAAAATGTAATACGCTTCCTTAAAGGATTACCAATTGAAAACGAGGTAAAAGAGGTAGGTTACTAAAACAATTTGAGGAGGCATAACACCGCTCCTTCAATACTCCCAAAAATACACCAAAGAATTGTCAATCCGAAAAACGAAGTGACGAAGATTCCCTCCTTTTTAGGGGGGAGTTAGAGGGGGAGACTTTCAAATCCCCCTCTAAATTGAACACCCCCCCTCAATACTCCCCC
>NZ_JBMFSR010000018.1:0-22388 GCF_049967455.1 Caldisericum sp.
TATCCAAAGGTAGCAAAAGAACAATTTATTTCTAACGGAGCTGTTAGCTCAAGTTCTGTATTTGTTGGAGAACTCACAGGAGGCACAAATGCTACCCAGAATAAACAAGGCAATACCACTGTAACAGGCGAAGCCGCTCCTATTACATACATTAAAGCTGACGCCTTTGATGCTCTTGCAAAGAAGCTTGGAGCAGGTGGCACGGGAACTTATATTAGTGATGGAGGTACTTACACGCTCACAGTTCAAACCACTATTGGTTCTAAGACTTATACATTTACAATGACACCCGGTGGACAGATTTCAGTATCTGCTTCTTAATAAAGAGCACTAATTAGTGTAATTTTTTGGGCACGCCAAAAGCGTGCCCTTTTTATTTTAGCCTTTTTATTTTAGATACTTTGCAAAATCATTTTTGTATGCGTTATAGAGAATCAAATCCAAGTTTTTCAAATACTCAAACCTCGCCTTTACCTGTTTTGAGTTATTTTGAATCGCATAGTAATATGCTAAACCAAGTTGTCCGTAAGGATTTTTATTGTTTGCCTTTATGCCTTTAACGATATACTCCTTACCTTCTCCCAGGTTTCCTTCCTTAAGTAAAATAAAGCCATATGCAATATTTGTATTTGAAAAAGAATCATCTATGGGAAAACTAATAAGTGTTTTTGCAGAGTTTATATCGCCTTTTGTAAGAATATAAGCTAAAGCCACAAGTCCTTTTAAATCAAAATCAGTTTTTCTTAGATCCTTAGCCCTTGTTAGAAATTTAATTGAAAGCGGATTTTTTGTATCAAGATAAATTTGCCCAATACCATCAGGAAATCTATAGTCAAGCGGATTTAAAGAAGAGGCAAATTCAAACTCTTTTAAGGCACTTGAAGCATCCCCCAAATCTTTAAAAGTTTGCCCTAAAAGGTAATGGTAGGTTGAGTTATTTTTGTCAAGAGCTATTCCATTTTTATAGTATTCTATTCTTGTTTCAATTGGTAAGTTATCTCCAATAAGAACATTAACTGATGCAATAAATGTTTTAAAGGTATAAATTGAGCCTAAAACAAGAAACAGTATCAAAATAAGAGATACTCTTTTTGAGAGAACAAAACTTTTTTGGTTGTTAAATGTTAAAAGTGCAAATCCCAAGAAAAGATAGACAAGCGTTATAGGAAGAAGCGAATCAACATCCATACACATATGGATAAAAAAGCCTGTAAGCCCTGAAAACAGCCCAACATAGACAAAAGAAGCATTTTTTAGATTTTTAAAGGCAACCTTATACGCATTAAAAACATACAAGAGAAATGGAATTATCCCATAGATTCCAGTTTCAACAAGAATCCTTGCAATAAGTGAATGGGGGTCAAACCTAATTTTATCGGGAATATTCCCAGTAAGCGAATAAAAGTCTTTAAAACTTCCAATACCAATTGGTTTAAATGGATTTTGCAAAAACCTTTCAAACGATAATTTAACGAAATAGATCCTCATATAGAGTGAAACATTTTGCTCTCCTTGGACAAATTGGACAAACTGCGTATTCTTATTCAAAATTACATCAACTGTAAATGGCGATGCAAAAGAAGGTATAAGAATAATTGCAAAAAGAAGAACCAATACTTCTAAAAGTAAAGCCTTTAAAAAATTTTTATGTAAAATGGATACAAAAACTACCATACTTAATATATAAGCAATGTAAGAGCCTCTTGATGAAGTGATTATGATAAGAAAAGTCAAAAATACTGAAATTATAAAATAAATTGCCCTTTTAACATCGTTTTTCTCAAGAAGAACAAAACCCATTGATGTAAATATGGAAAGTATCAAAAATGCACCGAAGGCATTGTTGTATTGCCAAAGAGATTGAAGTGTTTCAAAACTGACAAATGCGTATTTTTGACCATAAAGCGAGATTGAAGGAAATTGACCAAATGCATATGAGTAATAAAAAAGATATGATACAAATCCAAAAAGAAAACTAGTAAAGACAATAAAGTTTAATACCACTTTGAAGTTTTCTTGGTCGATACTGTTCAAAATTATTATTGAAAGAAGAGTCGGAAATAAGAAATTCAAAAATTGTGAAAAGGCATGATATTTATAATGAGAGAAAATAATTGAAAATCCAACTGCAACAATGAATATAAGAAGGTAAATATCAACTTTTATTGGTCTTTTCTTCAAAATTGAATCAACAATAAAGAAAATGAAAATCAAAAAGACAAAAAAAGAGGATGCATAGGTTATTGTATAGTTTACAACTTCGCCAAAACGCGTAAGAAAGGTAAGTGCAAAGATAAAAGAAAGGGTAAGTATAAGGACAAAATCTATTTTAAAAGACCTCTTTTTCATTTTCATTTTGGTGCCGGGGGCCGGAGTCGAACCGGCACGGTGTCGCCACCGCGGGATTTTAAGTCCCGTGCGTCTGCCTGTTCCGCCACCCCGGCAAATTTTTCTGGAGGCACCGGTCGGATTCGAACCGACGAATGAGGGTTTTGCAGACCCTTGCCTTACCACTTGGCTACGGCGCCATGGAGCGGAAGACGGGATTTGAACCCGCGACAACTGGCTTGGGAAGCCAGCGCTCTGCCCCTGAGCTACTCCCGCACACTTAATATTATACCCAACTTTCCTCTTCTGTCAAATACAGGCTTAATATTTTCTCAATTTTCAAAATTATTTTTAACCTGTGAAATACTATCAGTATCTTTTGGATGGCGCTCTATAATAATTGTTACAGGTCCATCGTTTGTAAGCTCAACTTCCATATGTGCCTTGAAGACACCAGTTTTTAAAGAAGGATACAAATTTTTTACCATCGAAACAAATTTATCAAAATATTCCCTTGCAAGGTTTTCTTCCATTGCGTCTGTAAAACTTGGGCGATTACCTTTTTTTATGTAGGCTAAAAGGGTAAATTGGGATACAAGAAGAATTTCACCTTGAATGTCCCTCACTGAAAGATTCATCTTGCCTTCATTATCCTCAAAAATTCTCATATTTACTATTTTATTTGCAACCCAGTTTAGAACTTCCTCAGTATCACCTTTTTCAATACCTACAAGTGCAAGAAGCCCAACTCCAATCTCTGAAACAACCTCGTTATTCACTTTCACTTTCGACTTCTTCACTCTCTGTAGAACTACCCTCATATACCCACCTCTTAGAGACTCGCACTTTTACAACTTCTTCAAGACTTTCAAGTTCTTTAACAATTTCTGAGAGATTAATCTTAGGATCTAACTTACAAGAAAATCTTATATATGCAAGAAATCTTCCTTTAAACTTTTTCTTTTTAGAAGAGGAATGAAAGTTTTCAAAGCTAATGTTTCTTTTTGCAAATACTCCTGCAATTTTATATATAAGCCCAGGCACATCCTGAACTGTTAATTTAAAGAACGCATAGAGATTTTTCTCTTTACCTTTACTCCAATGCGCTTCAACAACCTTCCCTCCATTTTCGACGATTTTCATAAGATTTGGACAATCTACTCTGTGAATTTTTATACCACGCCCTCTTGAAATATAGCCAACAATTTCATCAAAAGGTTTTGGGTTGCAACATTTTGCAATAGAGATATTAATATTACTTGCTCCACTAATTGTAGGGAAGTACTCTGTTGTTTCGGTTTTTGTCTTTAGAGGAATGATTTTAGGAAGCTGTGGCTTTGGTGTCTCTTCAAGCTTTTGGGTCTCTTTCTTTTCTTCGTATAGTTTTCTAAAATATGCCTTTATCTTTGACTTTGCAGAGGCTGTGCGGACAAATTGAAGCCAGTCAAGTTTTGGTCCGGTTGAAGTTTTTGATGTGATAATTTCAACCCTATCTCCTGTCTGAAGCTTGTAGTTAAGGGGGACAAGTGATCCGTTTACTTTTGCTCCTACACAACGATAACCTATATCTGTATGCACCCTGAATGCAAAATCAACAGGTGTTGAACCTTGGGGAAGTTCAATGACATCTCCTTTTGGCGTAAAAACAAGCACCACATCGGAGAATAGATCCACTTTAACTCTTTCAACAAACTCTTTTGAAGAACGAACCTCTTTTTGCCACTCAAGCATCTGCCGAAGCCAAGCAATCTTTGCTTCATAATTTTTATCTAAGGATTTTCCTTCCTTGTATTTCCAGTGAGCCGCGATACCCATTTCATCTACTTCGTGCATTTCCCTTGTACGAATCTGTATTTCAAAAGGTTCGCCTGATTTTGTAATAACCGTTGTATGAAGTGAGCGATAGAAGTTTGGTTTTGGCATTGCAATGTAGTCTTTAATTCTTCCCGGGACAAGTTTATAGTAGTTATTTACAATACCTAAAACTTGGTAACATGTGGGGATGTCATCTACAATAATCCTTAAGGCAATAATATCGTAAATTTCCTCAAATTGTTTTCCATCACGAATCATTTTTCTATAGATACCATAGAGATTCTTTGGACGCCCCTCCACAACTCCTGTAATTCCATGTTCCTTCAAGAGACCTCTTAACTCTTCCATTAACTCATTCACATAAGCTTCACGCTCTTCACGTTTTTTTGCAACCTTTTTTGCAAGCTCATAATACTTTTCAGATTCAAGATAACGGAAACTCAGGTCTTCAAGCTCCCACTTCATCGTATAGATCCCAAGGCGGTGCGCAAGAGGAACGTAAATATCCATTGTTTCTTTGGCAATTTCCTTTTGCTTTTCGGGTGGAAGGTAGTTTAAGGTTCGCATGTTGTGAAGTCTATCGGCAAGCTTAATGAGGACAACTCGCACATCCTGAGCCATTGCAAGGAGCATTTTTCTTAAACTTTCAAGGTGCGCCTCCTCAGTTGATACGCTTTTTATTCCTTTGAGTTTTGTGACACCATTAACAAGAAATGCAACAGTATCTCCAAATTGTGCCTTGATATCTTCAATAGAAACATTTGTATCTTCAACAACATCATGGAGAAGTGCTGCAGCATATGTTTCAGCATCAAGCTTGAGATTAGTAAGAATGAGAGCAACATTCAGTGGATGAATGATGTACTCTTCGCCTGACTCTCTTGCTTGCCCTGAATGCTTCTCAAGTGCAAACCTATAGGCATCCTCTAAAAGTTTCATCCCCTCACCGTCGAGGTAAGGGGACACTCTATTTTTTAATTCTTGAAAAAGTTCTTCTTTATTCAAAGTTTACAAGGGAAAATACATGATATTTCCCTATCTTTTCCTCTCCTTTCAGATTTTTAAGTATTACAACAAAACCCCAGCCAACGATTTCTGCACCAAGAGATTCAACGAGTTCAGATGCGGCAAGCGCAGTACCACCTGTTGCAAGAAGATCATCAATCATAAGAACTCTTTCGCCTTTCTTGAAGGCATCTTTATGAAGTTCGAGAATTGACATTCCATATTCAAGTTGAAACTCTTTTCTTACAACTTCGTATGGTAATTTCCCTGGCTTTCTTATAGGTACAAAGCCTGCTCCAAGTTCCTTTGCAATTGGTGCACCAAAAATAAATCCCCTTGCTTCAATGGCTGCAACTTTATCCACATGAAAATCCTTAAAATGATTTGCAATCTCTTTAACTGCATAGTTAAATGCTTCCTTGTCCCCCATAAGAGGCGTTAAATCCCTGAAAAGAATCCCCTTTTGCGGAAAATCTGGAATGTCCCTAATGTACTTCCTTAAATCCATTTTAACCTCCTAACAAATATATTATACTCATTTTCTCTTTTTGGAAGACTTGTTTTTCTTCTTTGATTTTTGTTTGCTTTCTTTTGCGGATTTCGGCTCGTCATGAGATTCCAAGGCAGGCTCTACATTGCTTTCAGGATGAGTTTCTGTCTTTGGTGCTTCCTCAACTACTTTAACAACGCTCTCTTTCTTTGCAATTTCTTCGCTAAGTGTCTCCCCCCTAAAAAGGACAAGTAAGGGAGATGCTATGTAAATTGAGGAATATGTCCCAGATAAAAGACCAAAGAGAAGTGTCATTGAAAAGTCTCTTAGAGCACTACCGCCGAAAATAACAAGCGCAAGAGACGAGAAAAACGTTGTAATAGAAGTATTCATTGAACGCACCCAAACTTCAGTTATACTCTTGTTAACAAGTTCCCTAAAGGACTCTCTTAACTTAAATTTAAGTTTTTCTCTAATTCTATCCATTACAACAACCGTATCTTCAACTGAATAGGTTATTATTGTAAGAAAAGCACCAATGAAGGGAGCATTAATTTCAATTCTAAAGAGAGCAAGCATGCCCAATGTTACAATGATATCGTGAAACAATGCCAAAACTGTTGCTAATGCAATTTTAAACTCAAACCTCAATGAGATATAAAAAAGGACAAATAAAAGTGAAAGAAGAAGTGCAATTGCACCATTTTTCATCAATTCGCTTCCAATAACAGGGGCAATAGAAGTAATTTGTGTTTGATCCTTATTTACTTTGTATAGCTTATCAGCTTCATTTACAATTTTTGTAATATCATCAGGTGGGACGTTTGTAGCATTGATTTTTATTATAACTTTATTCCCCTGTGCTTCTTGGACGATTGCATCCTTATAGCCAATGCTTGCAACTATGTCCCTTATTTTCTGAGAATCAGGCTGTTCACTGCAAGCAAGCGTTATAATTGAACCTCCTTTAAAGTCAATACCAAGGTTTAATGGAGATCCAAACTTTACCCAATTATAACCAATTGCAGCAAGACCTATGATTATAAGGGAAAGCGAAATTGAGAACCAGATTTTTGTATGCCCTATAATATTCCAGTTTTTAATTCTATCTCTAAAACTCATCGCAAACCTCCTATATTCCCCACATCCACGGTCTCTTTAAAGATGACTGTGGAAGGAATAATTCAACAAGAAGCCTTGTTATAAATACACCAGAAATGAACCCTGTAAGAATACCAATTGATGTCGTAACAGCAAAACCCTTAATAATTGTTGTGCCAAAGTAGAAAAGGAATGCCGCACCAACAAGTACGGTAAGGTTTGAATCAATAACCGTACGCAATGCGTTTGCAAAACCTGCGTTTATAATCGATTTAAGGGTTCTGCCAAGTTTAAGCTCTTCCTTCATTCTTTCAAACACAATTACGTTGATATCAACAGCCATACCCAAGGAGAGAATTGTACCACCTATTGCAGGAAGAGAAAGTGTTGCATGAAGAAGGAATAGCGTAGCAAGTTCAAGGGAAACATAGAATATAAGGGAAATCGCAGAAAGTATGCCAAGATAACCATAAAAAATAATCATATATAGGATCACAAGGATAAATGCAAATATGCCACCTAAAACTGCCATTCTAATAGTGTAGCTTCCCAATGATGGACCAACCACTTCTTCCTGGATGAAATTCAATTTAACAGGTAATGCGCCAGACCTTAAAAGAGCAGCATAGTTTGCAGCTTCTTCCTTTGTAAATTTACCCTCTATAACACCCTGACCTTCAGTAATAGCACTTTTTACAGTCGGTGCCATAAGAAGTTTATTGTCAAGATAAATAGAAATCGTCTTTCCAATGTTTTGTTGAGTTACTTCTGCAAATATTTTTGTCCCTTCTGGATCTAATTGGAAGGCAATAACTGGCTGACCCAATGTTGCAGGATCCTTACTAAATTCAAGAGTTGCATTCTTTATATGGGCACCTGTCAAAACAACTTTTCCATCTTCAGTTTTAAACTGCAAAAGCGCAGTTTGTCCAATGAGCTCTTTTGCCTTTTCTGGATCTTTCCAACCTGGAAGTTCAACATCGATTCTTTTCCAGTTTGCCCCCCTCTCTTGCACGACAACTGCTTCAGAAATTCCAAGGGCATTAACTCTTTTTTGGATTACACTTATTGCTGTTTGCATTGCTTCTTGTGTAACCTTTACCTCAGGGGTATCCACAGCCTCCAAAACAAATCTTACGCCACCTTTTATATCAAGCCCAAATCGAGGCACGATATAGCTTTCAAATTTGTTTAAGGTTTCAAGTGGTTTTGAAGATGCAGTAATTGCAGTGTAGTCAATATAAAGTGCAAGTCCAAACACAATGAGGAAAATAACAAACCATACTAAAAGCTTCCTTTTCATCTAAGAACCTCCTACAATTTTTGTCTCATCTAAAATTTGTTTTAACTTCATAAAATCCTCCATAAGCAACTCTTTGTATTCGCCATGATAGAGTGCTGCAGCAGGATGAAATGTCACAAAAAATTTTAAACCATCTTTCTCAAACACTCTGCCGTGAACTGAACTTACCTTTAATGCTGGGCTTACAAGTGCATTTAAAGGTGTATTGCCAAGCGTTACGATAATTTCAGGCTCAATTACAGAAATTTGGGCATATAGATATGGTATGCATGCTTCAACTTCTTCAACTGTTGGAACTCTGTTATTGGGTGGTCTACATTTAACGATGTTTCCTATGAAGACTTGAGACCTATCAATACCTATTGTTGAAAGAAGTTGAGTTAAAAGCTTACCTGCAGCTCCAACGAAAGGAAGACCTTGAATATCTTCATCACGACCAGGACCTTCGCCAACAAACATTATCTTTGCATTTGCAGGACCAACTCCTGGGACGTAATGGGTTTTAGTTTTGTGTAAATCGCATCTTGTACAGTGCCTGATATCGTTTTCAATTTCCCTAAGCATTGCTTCTCTATCCATCAATCTTTCCTACTCTTACAGTTCCGTAAGTGCCATCCAAGAGATTTTTAAGATAGGAATCAAATTCATCTTTTTCAATTCCTTCTATCTCTTTTATGATGGCTTCAACGGATCTTATATATCCCTGCATAAGTCCTGACACACCATTTTTCTGCATCCTTGAAGAGGTACTTTCAAGACCTAAAATCATGCTTCCTAAAAGGTAATTTTTGGCATTCACAAATTCATCGTGAGTGAAGCCTTTCTCTTTAACGCTATTTAACTCTTCAAAAATAATTTCTTTTGCAACTTTTTCGTATTTTGGCAAGGTAGATGCATAAATAACTGTGCCGCCTGTATCGACAAGTCTCACAGGATAAGCATAGATAGTATAAACAAGTCCATGTTCCTCACGTAGTTTCTGGAAAAGCCTCGATGACATATTTCCGCCAAGAGCAACGGTAAAAATTGAATGCAGATATGATTCATGCGTAAAACTCTTTTCACCCTTTAGGGTTATTGCAAGATGGAGTTGCGCTGTTTCCTTAGGATAGTTTATATCAAGGAATTTATAGGAGACTGTTTCTGCGTTTATATCTTTGTTGCCTTCTTTAAA
This sequence comes from Caldisericum sp., assembly GCF_049967455.1. Lineage (NCBI taxonomy): Bacteria > Pseudomonadati > Caldisericota > Caldisericia > Caldisericales > Caldisericaceae > Caldisericum > Caldisericum sp. The sequence continues at coordinate 9,217 of NZ_JBMFSR010000018.1, forward strand.
ATCTTTGAAATACCTTTCGACAAGTTCCTCTGCCTTTAGGCGATCAATATCTCCAACTGCTGAAATAAAAATGTTTCCCTTAACAAAAAAATTTTCAAAATAGGAAACAATATCCTCATATGTGATTGAGCGTACACTTTCCTCAGTCCCAAGAGGGTTTCTTGAAAGAGGAGAATCTCCCCAAAGGGAACGCAATGCCTCCGTCTGACAGATATCCTGTGGGTCATCGTAAAACTCGTAGATTTCTTCAAGAATTACTTCTCTTTCTTTTTCTAAAAGTTCCTTATTAAACGTTGGATTTGTCAAGATATCAGACAAAACATCAAAACCAACTTCAATATCTTTTTGAAGGAGCTTTACATAAAAAAGGGAATACTCAGAAGAGGTATAGGCATTGATTTCTCCACCAAGCCCTTCAATTGCCTTTGAAATCTCAAAGGAAGATCGTTTTTTTGTTTCTTTAAAAACCATATGCTCGATGAAATGAGCAATGCCAAGTTTATCAGTTTCATAGCGTGAGCCAGACTTAACAAATACACCCAAAGATACCGATGGAAACGTATGATTTTCTTCAACGAAATATCTTATACCATTTTTTGAAATTGAGATTTCAAGGTTTTCGCCCATTATTTTTCTCCTGGTTCTTCTTTTTTTGAGTTGTTATTTCCGCCATCAACTGCCTTTTTACTGAGTTGAATTTTTCCATCATCTTCAATCTTAATGACTTTTACTTTTACTTTGTCACCTACATGAAGCTCTTTTCGAATATCCTTTATGTACTTATCTGCAATTTGAGATATATGCAAAAGACCAACATAATTTGGAAGAATTTGGACAAGTGCCCCAAACTCCTTTAACTCAATAACAACTCCTTCGTAGATTTTTCCTTCTTCTGGTTCTGCAAGAAGTTGGTTTATCCGCTCCAAAATTGTATTAAGTATGTCTTCATTGGGTGCTGTGATGTAGACTTTTCCATCTGGCTCAATATTGATCTCTGAATCAGTAGAACCAATAATGCTTCTTATCGTCTTTCCGCCAGGTCCAATAAGCAAACCAATCTTATCTGGTCTAATTTGCATCTTATATACTCTTGGAGCATATGGAGAAATTTCGGGACGAGGTGCAGGGATTACTTCTTTCATTTTTTCAAGAATATAAAGACGAGCCTTACGAGCCTGCTCAAGTGCAATTCTTAAAATATCAATTGTAATTCCTTTGATTTTTATATCCATCTGAAGTGCTGTAATACCTGTATCAGTCCCTGCAACTTTAAAGTCCATATCGCCAAGGTGATCTTCTGCACCTTGAATATCCGTTAATACTACAAATTGATCCCCTTCCTTTATCAAACCCATTGCTATACCTGCAACAGGCTTCTTAATGGGAACACCTGCATCCATAAGTGCAAGAGTTGAGCCACAAGTCGAAGCCATTGAGGTGGAACCATTAGATTCCAATACCTCAGAGACAACTCTTATTGTGTAAGGAAATTCTTCTTCACTTGGTAAAACTGGCACAAGTGCTCGTTCTGCAAGTGCACCATGTCCAATTTCTCTACGAGTGGGACCTCTCATGGGACGTGCCTCACCTACAGAAAAAGGCGGGAAATTATAGTAGTGCATATATCTTTTAGTTATGATTTCTTCTTCAAGAGACTCAATCAATTGACCTTCGCCTTTTCCACCAAGTGTTGCAATAGAAAGTACCTGTGTTTGTCCCCTTGTGAAAAGCGCTGAGCCATGAGTTCTCTTAAGAACCCCAACCTCAATTGAGATTGGTCTAATTTCATCAGGCTTTCTTCCATCAATTCGATTACCCTGAAGTGTTTGAGACCTTATGTAATTCCTCAAAATGAGGTCAAAAATCATATTTACTTCAGAGACCTTTTCTGGATATTTCTCTTCGTACTCTGTTATTATTCCTTTTTTAATCTCTTCAAGCGCCTTCTCTCGGGTGAGTTTTTCTTTATTTTCGAGTGCAAGTTTAATTTTATCAAGGATTTCCGACTCAATCTCCTGCTTTAAGGCTTCGTCAATTATAACTTCGGGCACTTGAACTTTTGGTTTCCCAATCCTTTTTGCAAATTCTTCCTGCGCAAGAGAAATCTTCTTAATCTCCTCCAAGGCAACTTCCATTGCCTGAAGCATTGTCTCTTCTGATATTTCCTTTGAGCCAGATTCAATCATTATAAGGGCATCTTTTGTGCCTGCTATACTTAAATCAAGAAGACTCTTCTCATCAATATCGCTTTCATTGGGATTTATGACAAATTTACCATCAATCAGACCAACCTTAACAGCGGAGACTGCTTCGTAAAAAGGCTCATCCGAAATAAGTGATGCTAAAGATGCAGCATTTATACCAAGAATTGCAGGTGAAATAGCGCCATCTGCAGAAAGGACATACACAACAATATGGACTGGGCGCCTGAATTGAATTGGAAACATTGGTCTAAGGGGACGGTCGATAAGGCGGGAACCAAGGATTTCTTCATCGGTAGGACGTCCTTCCCTCTTATAAAACCCTCCAGGGATTTTTCCTGCAGCATACATCTTTTCGAAATAATCAACAGTTAAAGGGAAAAAGTCTGTTGGTTCTGCAGGTTCATCTCCCATCGTGGAAGTTGCAAGCACCTGTGTGCCGCCACATGTTGCAAAAACGGCACCTCCTGCTTGCTTTGCCATCCTACCTACTTCAAACTCTATTACTTTTCCGCCTACTTCAATACTTATTTTCTCCACCATAGTCTTATGCTCTCAAATTCAATTCTTTAACAATTCTCTCGTAACGCTCTTTATCTGTTTCCTTAAGATAAGTAAGAAGTTTTCTTCTCTCACCGACTAACTTAAAAAGTCCTCTTCGAGAAGCAAAATCTTTTTTGAATTGCTTTAAGTGCTCCGTAAGATTGTTTATTCGTAATGTAAGAAGTGCAATCTGCACTTCAGGTGAACCTGTGTCACCTTCGTGACGACCAAATTTCTTAAAAATTTCTTCTTTCTGTTCTTTTGTAATCATTCTTTACCTCCTATAAAAATTTTTATTCCGCTAATAACAAAGGAAACCGTATGGAGGGTTATACGAGTTTCCCTTGCTAAAAGCAAAGATATTATACAATATTTTGTATCTTTTTCAAAAATAATAGCGATTTGGAAAACGAGGCTTATAAAATATAATTGTGAAGTATGAAAAGAGTTATAGAATTTATCGAAAATAACACATCGTTTATCATAACACTTGGAATACCTTTGGGACTTATGTTCCCTCAATTTGCCGTCTTAAAACCATATCTTACTGAATTTTTGATGCTCGTCCTGTTTTTTACCTTTCTTAAGCTTGAATTTCAAGATCTATTAAAAGTTTCAAAGAAAGTAAAACTCATTTTATTTGCGGTAGTTTTCGATTTGATACTGCTTCCTATCTCTGTCTTTGTAATTTTAAAAATTCTAAAGGTTGAAGATTTTCTTCTTGCATCTTATCTTCTCTTTTCTGCGGTGCCAGCAGGAGTTGCCTCAGCTTCAATTACAGATATCCTCGAAGGAGATACAATTCTTTCAACAACAATAATTATCATTACTCATATTATTGCACCCATTACAATTCCATTACTCTTTTACATCCTTCTTAGAAAGGTTATACATGTTGACTACCTCAATATTTCTACAACCCTTATAAAGCTCATTTTCATTCCGTTAATACTATCTCAAATATTCAAATACACATTCAAAAGGCTCACAACTCAAATTGCTTCAAAAAACAAAGTCATAACAACTTTAATCCTGCTTCTCCTTGGCACGACAATTTCTGCCATTAACTATAACTTCATAGTAAAAAACCCAATTGAATCAATAGGATTTATTCTCTTTTCTATACCAATATATCTTCTATTTATGATCGTTCCATTCTACATAACACCTTTTTTGCCTATGAAGGAGCGAATTTCAATTTTTGCAACAAAGACATTTATGAATGTAACAATCGGTGTTATACTTGCGCTTTCCTTTCTTGATACAAAGGCTTCGCTTGTACTAACCCTTGCACAGATCCCTTGGTCTTTAATGATATTTCCTTCAGAGATTCTTATTAAACTAAATAAAAAAGCCCCCGCAAAATAGCGGGGGCAAAAGAGGAGGACTTTATTTACTCAAGTGAAATTTCTTTTGTCTTCTTGCCAGTTTCAACCTTTGGAAGAGTTATTTCAAGAACTCCATTTTCGAATTTAGCCTGAGCTTTTTCAGGATCTACTTCAGCTGGTAAAGGAATTGCTCTGTAGAAACTACCATATACACGCTCTTCAATGAAGTAGTTCTCTTCTTTTTCCTTACGCTCCTTCTTTACTTCACCAGAGATAACAACAGAATCAGGTTCAACCTTAATTTTTACATCCTTCTTATCAATTCCAGGAAGGTCTGCTTTTACAACAATTTCATTATCTTTTTCAATAACATCAACAGAAGGAGCAAAGGCAATCTGGGTTTCTACTGGTTGAATTTCTCCCCTTTCCTTCCTTGGAAGCGCCAATCTTGGTCTTGCGCTTCTCCAGAACTGAGAGAATATTTCATCAATTTCTTGTTCAAGTCTTCTAATTTCTTCAAAGGGATCATAGATTCTTGCCATATCCATCACCTCCTGCAATATATTATATATAATTTTTTAAGTTTGTCAAGGGGGTAAAATTAAGAAAATTATCAAAAAGTCCCCAAATTCGATAATTTATATCAAAGCCAGCACCAACAATTGTAAAGAGCACAAGAAGCAGTGTTTCCGAAAAAACTCAATTCCGTCAAAATATTCAGATTCATTATGCAGGGTATTAACTGCAACCGTCCCAAGAGCCATACATACAAAAAGTGTAGAATAGTTAAAGTGCATTGCAATGTAAGCCGCGAGTGATATAAAGGCAAGGGTATTGATAAGTTTGAAAGACTTTGTTCTCATAAAATTTTTCTTAAAAAAGTAAGTATGAAATTAGAGAAAGGCACTTAATTTTCTTTTATTAATTTGTCTTCAAGGTGTTCATTACATTCAAATTGAATATTTGTATGATCAATACCGAACTTTTCTTTAAGAATTTTTTCAATCTCAAGACGAATGTTTTTGGTTTCATCAACGCTTGTATTTGGCAGGACATTTACATGCGCTTCAAGAAGTGTTTTTTCATCATCGAGCCGCCACACATGGATATGGTGGATATTCACAACCCCGGGAATCGTAAGAACGTTTTTTTCGACATCTCTTAAATCAATATCACTTGGTGTTGCTTCAAGAAGAATAAGTGTGCTCTCCTTGACAATTTCAAATGCTTTATATCCCGTATAAATGGCAATAAGGATAGTCAAAAGAGGATCAATCCAGTAGATTTTAAATATCCACATAAAAACTGCACCAAGAACAACTGCAACTGATGATAGAGCATCTGAAAGTAGGTGTAGATACGTACTTCGAACGTTCAGGCTGTGAGCATGCGAATGTAATAGAATTGCACTAATTGAGTTTGCAATAAGACCGACAACTGCAACAGGCAGCATGAGACTAACATTAATCACCTCAACTGATAAGAAGCGTAAAATTGCTTCACGAATGAGGAGTGCCGCAATAACAAGAAGAACTGAACTATTTACAAATGCAGCTATTATCTGAGATCGCCTATATCCAAAGGTAAAACGTTCGTTATGCTTTCTTTCAGAAAGTCTCAAAGTCCACAAAGTAAAAATTCCTGAGAGTGTATCTGACAAATTATGCATCGAATCCGAAATCAAAGACAAACTTCTTGAAAGAATTCCAAAGATTATCTCAAGTACTGTTATGAGAATATTCATAAATATTGAAACAAGTACTCTACCCGATGCACTTCCAATTTCGTAGTTGTGGTCGTGTTCTTTTTCCATTTTTCCCTCTTAAAAACCCATTTCAATTATATTACATTTGTTGTAAAATTTATAAGAGAGGTGAAAAATGGGGCACATAAGAGATTTAGAAACAAATCTTTATTCAAGGGATTTTTTTGATGAGGAACTCGAAAGGCTTAGTAAGAAAAGAGATGCAAACATTGGCACGATAATTATAGAAATAGACACAAACGAACCTCAAATTATTAAAAAGACTGCGGAGTTGCTTTCAATATCTGTAAGAGGATATGACATTGTTGGAAGAGTAAGCAAGAATGAGTTTGGAGTTATTTTAGAAGACATAAACGAAGACAACATAATTGAAATTACAAAACGGATAAAGGATGAGCTTGAAAACTATTTAAAAGAAATGCCAAATCCTCCAAAGGTAAATATCGCATGGAACATAAGCGGAAGCTTCTTTGGAAATGTGAAAGAGGCATACGAGAATCTAAGAAGAAAAAAATAAATTCATAATTCTTTCACAATTAACTCTATAATTTTTATTGAGAGGTGAACGATATGGAATTGAAAAATATTAAAATAATTGGTGGAGTTGGAGTCTTGCTTGCAATTTTGAGCGTAATTCCAGGACTTGGTATCTTTGCAGGCATTGCAGGTTTAGTGCTCGTATTTATTGCCATAAGTGAACTTTCAAAGCTTACAAAAAATAAAAAAATTTACGACAATTTCCTTGTTAGCTTCATCCTTCAAATAGTTTTAGCAACCGTAGGTGGACTTGCACTGATTGGAATGAATGTAAGAAGAATCTTTATGGGAAGTATGCTTTACTATGGATATATAATTCCAAATAGAAGATTCCCAAATTTCAATTTTGGTGCAAAAAGACACCCATTTGGATTGTTTGAAGGTCCATTTAGCAATTTTGGTTTAAGAGAAAATTTGGGGATAGGTATCATAATTGTATCGGTTGTATTTGGATTAATCCTATACGGCATTTTAGTTGCAAGAAGCTATTACTTAAAGAAATCTTATGAGGAGATTTCAAAAGAAACTCAAGTTGAATATTTCAGAACCGCAGGAAACCTTATGTTCATTGGCTCAATACTTTCAATTATACTTGTTGGACTGCTTGTTTACTTTATTGGATATATTTTTGAGGTTGTTGCATTCTTCTCACTTAAAGACAATTTAGAAGTAAGTACTCAAGAGTCCCCTCCTCCACTCCTTTAATGTTTTAACATATCTCGTTTAGGGGTAGCAAGTTGCTACCCCTTCTTTTTATTTTACAAATCTGCTATAATTCTTTTTGAGGCGACAAATGAAAAAGGCAATAAAAAAATATTACGAAACAGCAGCAGATAATACTATCGATGGTATTTACTTTGTTGATAGAAAAAGAAAAATACTCTACTGGAATAAGGCAGCAGAGGAAATTACAGGCTACAAAAAGGAAGAGATAATAAATAAAAGATGTTTTGACAATATTCTTCGTCATGTGGATGAAAATGGAACACTTCTATGTTTCACAAAATGTCCGCTTGTGAGAGCAATGGAAAAAGGAGAAATTGTCTCTGAAAATGTGTACCTGCACGATAAAAATGGAGCAAGAATACCAGTTAATGTTGAAACAATTCCTGTAAGAAATAGAAAAGGAGAAATTGTTGGCGCTGTTGAAAGATTTAATCAAGGTTGGGGATTGCCTTTAATAAGAGAAAATATCCAAAAGCTTCAAAAAGATGCTTTTATTGACCAATTAACTCAAATTCCCAATAGAAGATACCTTGAAATAAAAATAGATGAAGCAATTAAAGAGGTAAATCTACTTAATAAATCACACGGCTTTTTATTTATCGATATCGATGACTTTAAGAAGTTAAACGATACATATGGACACCTCATTGGAGACAGAGTATTAAGAACAATTGCACAGACAATTCTTTCAAATATAAAACCACATGATATTGTTGGAAGATACGGCGGAGAAGAATTTGCAGTTATCCTTAAAGACATCGACGAAGAAAATCTTAAGAAATTTACAAAAACACTAAGAATACTCATAAACAATTCATCAATAGATATAGATGGACGTGAGTTATCTATAACTACTTCAATTGGATGCACTCTGATAAGAAAAGATGATACAATTCAATCCCTTATTGCAAGGGCAGATGCTCTTATGTATGAAGTGAAGAAATCTGGTAAAAATAATTGTAAATTTGGTTAGAAATTTAAATCAAACGGAGTTAAAAGCCTTCCTTTATCGAGGACAAGCGTATTCTTTCTTATCACATATTCAAACTCAACAGGTATAAGATTTGCAAGGATATTCTCAAATTCGTTCATCTTAATGCTTCCTTCTCTTAAATAAAGGGTAGTCATAAGGATCTCAAAGTGAGGATCTCGGAAACTATAAAGTTCTAACTTATCAATGAATTTTCTTACATCCTTTTTCTTGTAATCTCTTTCTACTAAAATTTCTTGCTTTTCAAGAATTGAATTTAAGGCATTTTCAATATCAAATTTGGAAATATCAGACACTGTGTGCCCAACTACAATATTTGTAAACATTGCCTCAAACGAAGTTATAGACCTTGCAGAATATGGAAGCGGCTTAATTCTCTTTATTACAAGAAGACCTTCAAATGCTTCTGTAAGTGATTCAAAAATCTTATAAAGATCAACCTCTTCCCTCAAGAAGAAGTCAAAATACTCATCCTCCCCTACCATGCCGACACTCAAAGGAAATCCCAATTCCAATTGCACTCTTTTGTTAAAACCTTCGGTAAATTTAAGAGGAAGACCTGATCTTCTTAAACCCCTTTCAATAACAGTTTTCATATCAAGATGCCCCAAGTAAAAAATTGCATAGGGACGCTCAAAATTAACTCTTATTCTCATATATCTTTATTATATTGAGAAATGAAGATTTTTTCTATTTCTCAAAAATATATTACGGCAATTAAAAAAGAATCCTATAAGATGTTCCTTTTCCTTGCAATATATTACTTTTTGTGTTATAATTTATTACAAATGAGGTGAAAAGATGCTAAAACTTGAAAACATAAGCTTTAAAGCTGATAATAAACTCATCCTTAAGGAAGTTTCTATGGAGTTTGAGGAAGGTAAAAAGTATGCAATCCTTGGTGTAAATGGTGCTGGGAAAAGCACTCTTGGATATATAATTATGGGGCTTGAGGATTACAAGCCAACAACAGGAAGAATCCTCCTTGATAATGAGGATATTACAAATCTTTCAATCTATGAACGCGCAAAAAGAGGAATAACGCTTGTCTTCCAGGAACCACCAAGATTTGAGGGAATTAGCGTTGGAGCATATTTGACGCTTGGTGGAAAAATAAAAATCGACCGAAATGAGCTTGAACAAGTTCTTGAGACAGTTGGATTGAATCCAAAACTATATATAGCAAGAAAGGTTAACGGAAGTCTTAGTGGAGGCGAAAGGAAAAGAGTTGAGCTTGCTTCAATTTTGGTTTTAAAGCCAAGATACGCAATCCTTGATGAGCCAGATTCAGGTATTGATATTATGAGTCTTGAAATGGTAAATAATGTCCTAAATTATATCGCTTCATATGGTGGAACACCCATTATAATTACTCACAGGGAAGAAATGGCAACAAATGTTGATTTTGCATACCATATCTGTAATGGCATTGTCCTTAATAAAGGAGATGCTATCTCAGTAATTGAGGAGTATAAGAAAGAATGTGGTATATGCAACCATCCAAATGCACCAAAACAAAATGAAAAATCAAAAGAGGAGGTTAGAAAATGGGTATAAATATTACCGATGAATATAAACAAATCGTTGATGCCCTTGAAAAGAATGGATATGATGCTTCAAAATACTTTGATAAGAGAGTTGCATCAATCATCATAAGTGGAAATAGAGTTATAGGACTGAATAATGTCCCTGGTGTAAAACTAACGCCAACACAAATAGAAAATGGTGTGCGTGTTGATATGGAGATAGAAGAAGGCGTTGCACTTCCAATTCCTATTCATGTTTGCACTGGATATGTTGAAAAGAGAGGACTTCAAAATGTCATCTTCAATATAAGAATAAGAAAAAATGCAAAAGTAAAATTTACAGCCCACTGTGTTTTTCCGCAGGTTGAGGAATTCACCCACAATGCAATCTCAAATGTAATAGTTGAAGATGGAGCAGTAATGGAATATGCCGATGAACACTTCCACTCAGATCTTGGGACGATAAATCTTAGGACAATTACAAATGCAAAGGTTGAGAAAGGCGGTATATACAAAAATAGTTTTACCTTAACAAAGACACGTATTGGGAAACTATACGTTGAAATGAATCTTGACCTTGGAGAAAGTGCAATTGGAGAACTTACATCAAAAGTAAAAGGAACCAAAAATGATGAGATTGAAATAAAAGAGACATTAAACCTAAACGGTGAGCGTTCAAGAGGAATTGCTAAATCAACAGTTGTTGCGCTTGATGAGACAAAGGCAAATATTGTTAATATAGCATATGGCAACGCACCATATTCTTACGGACATGTTGAATGTAATGAAATCACAAAAGGTAACAAAGTTGATGTGAAAACTGAGCCAATCCTTAAAGTTGTTAATGATCTATCGGAACTCACTCATGAGGCATCCATTGGAAGAGTAAATAGAAGGCAACTTGAAACTCTCATGGCAAAGGGATTAACGGAAGAAGAAGCAACAGAACTTATCATAAAAGGAATTTTGCAGTAAAAACTTAAAGGAAAGGCAATTGCCTTTCCTTTTTAAACCTTCAAGAAAAAAAATACTTTAAGGCAACTTATACCAATCTGGATTTTCTTCAAGAAGCGGCTTCAAATTAAAAGCCCAATCTAAAAATTTATTTACATTGTCTTTACCAACAAATCTTGCACCATGCTGTGGCACAATCTGTTCTAAATCTAATTTACGTACCATATTAACCCAGGATTTAATAGCAAAAGATGAAGGCATATACCTTTTGTGGAAAGGTTCCATGAATTTTAAATGCTCTTCAAAATTAGAAACAACTTCATAATCTGCACCAATTGAAGCACCAAAATCTCCTGAAAGAAGAATTGAAGATACAGGATCATAAATTTGAAAGTTTCCTTCTGAGTGTAAGAAATGCGCAGGGACAAGGACAACCTCGGAATTTCCTAATTTCAGTCGCATTCCTCCATCTTTTACTTTTACTAATCTATCCTCAACAATTGCCTTTGGAAGAAAGTGTGGGATAAATCGTGCCCACAATTCAGAAACAAAAATCGTTGCATTCGTTGATACAACCCAGAAGTTTAAAGATGCACTTACATCTGGGTCTTGATGAGATAGAACAATATACTTAATTTTTTGCGGTGGAATGATAGAGGCAATCTCTGAAAAAAGATAAGAATTTATCCTTGAACCGCCAGGTTCATAGAGCAAAGCCTCACTTCCATCAACAATTAAAAACTGATTTGTTTCAACCTCATCAGAATCGCCAAATCCCGAAAATTTAAAAACCTTGTGATTTTCATTTTCAAAAAGAGAAACTTTCAATTTTCACCTCCTAATTATTTAAATCTCCGATTTGTATTATAGCACAAGAACCTTATTTAAGATGCCCTTATTGTATAAAAACTAAAAATTACTATTGGGGAAGACAGTAATAAGCTTGTAATTGAAAGCTCGAAACCAAAAAGAATAAAAGAAAGGATGAAAGAAACGAATACAATTGCAAGATACAGGTAAGGAGAAATAAGTACTAACTTTTCATTAGGTTTTATTTGAAATGTTTGATCTATTAATCTTACAAGAAAAGTTGTTGTGGAAACAATTACAAACCAACCTATAAAATTACCAAATGGTACATCAAAATAAGAGTACTGAGAATTGTTTTGCCAAACCCATAATCCAAACTTCACAGAAACAGGATCTATAAAGAAATCAAATGTCATAACGGCAAAACCATCAAGGAAAGCACACAAAATCAAATTAGATATACTATTTATATGAAAAAAATAATCTCTTTTTAAGAGAAATTCAATAAAGGCATTTGTAAGTGAATAACCGATTAATATAAAAACTATCCAGAAAAACCAAACAAGTATCGGAAGTCCCAAGAACTTTGGATTAAAGAAATCTGCATAAAAGTATCTTACACCAAGAGGACCACCATAATGCATACCTATATTTTCATATATTAACGGAGCAAAGATTAAAATTATTATTTGCAGTATCAATCCGAAATATTTCTTCCCATTTTTCACTTCTTTTGACCTATCTCTATAATTGAGCAATTTTTTATCACTCTAAAAAGTTTAGTGCTTTTTTGAAAAATTTGCAAATACTTGTCATATTTTTTTCTTTATGTTCGACATTACCTCAGATGATTGAAACAAACATTAATTTTTATAACTCTTTTTCTTCTTTTGTATTTTTTTAATTTTTGTCTATCATATTTTCACCCATTGTGAAAGTGCTTCATCACTTAACGGGTGAAAGTGTCATCTTTTTTATATGTGCCCAAATTAAATTAAATCTGAGTTTATCCAAGAAAAATACAAGGAAAATTTGGAGAATCGCTCAGATTAGGTAATATTTTATTACCACCAATAGTATTTTTTACCATCTAATATTTCTATTCTCATATCGTATCTTCAAGTGGCAATGTATCTCTTTAGGCTTTATAACAAATTGCTCTCTAAAACCTCGTATCTATGATTGAAAATATTTAAAAATCTATTAATTTTTGCAAATTTTTTTTGTATAACATATATGGGAATACAAAATATAAAGGTGCAGTCCATGGAAGAGGGTAAGTTTGAGGTAACGGACGAACAAATAAAAAAGATCATTGATATATACGAAATTTTAGATTCCATTGCTCAGTCTATTGATATTCACGATGAGATCTACGAGCGTATCCGCACACTTGAAGAGGAAAATGAACGGCTCAGTATAACACTTCAGGATATGCTTACACGACAAAAAGGTATTAGATACTAATAACTGATTTTTTAGACATTTCTTGTTAAATCTAGATTTTTATGATATCATAACTATATGAAGTTGAGTGAATGGGCAAGGAAGATAGGGATAAGTTACAGAAGGGCATGGCAAATGTTTAAAGATGGCAAATTACCAAATGCGAGACAACTACCAACGGGAACTATAGTGGTAATTGAAGATGAGGAAGAAAAAAGAGGTTATACTCCTGGGACAGTAGCTATATTGATTCTTGCTTCTGATGTTGTAAAAGAAGAATCGCTTCCTTTAAGAGATAGGTTAAGAATAGTAAATATTAAAAGAAGGTAAACTTTTGTTATATAT
>NZ_JBMFSR010000019.1:0-21763 GCF_049967455.1 Caldisericum sp.
GTGGTTTGATGCGCCGTATCAAACTGTAAGATGGTCAATCGATACAGGATATTTGCCTGTGAGGAAATCCGCGCTTGATCTTCCAGTATTTAAACAATTCTTAGCAAGTAATCCTGAAAGAAAAGCTGGTTTTGATTCATTTAACTTTGCTATTATTCAGCCACCAACAAAGGAATGGAACCAGGCTCGTACAGATATAGGTGCAGAACTTCAAAAGATATATCTCCAAAAGATTTCACCTGCAGATGGTATTAAGGAACTTGGTGCTAAGTTAAGATCTTACATTCATTAATTGGTTAATTAATTGAGTTTAAATCCCCGAAGGTTTCCTTCGGGGATTTTTATTTAATAATTTTAAATCTAATAAACCTTAATTAATTTCTATTAATTAATTTCTATTTGACTTTGAATCATGATTTATATATTAGTTTTAGTTCTCTTACATTTTAATTTTCGTCTAATTGTTTTTATAAAAATTCTTAATACATTGTGCTTTGTGGAGGAAACTTGCAAAATTGTAAATTTAATTTTCTTTCTTTTGTATTTTGTGCCACTCAAAGTAATTCGAATGTATAGCAACCTTTTTGAGTTTTTTGATTTTTCCATCTTTGTTTTTTATCACATCGATTAGTGATTGACACTGCTTCATTACTTAACGGTCGAAGCACTACCATTTTTTATTTGTTTCAATTCTACGTTAAATATATGTTTATCCAGAATCTTTTTAGATATGAAATAAAAAAAGCGTGTGCACTAAGCACACGCATATGAAGTCAAATCTATTGGGAAATTTATCCTTTGATTGCTCCTCTTGAAATTCCCTCGATAAACTGTGTTTGGAAAATAAGGAATAGTATTAAAACAGGTGCAGTTGCCATTGTTGCGGCTGCTGCAAGTAATTGCCAATTTGTACTTTCAGCTCCAATGAATGAATAGAGTGCAACTTCAAGTGGCATAAAACGAGGATCTGTATTAACAATTAATGGCCACAGGAATGCATTCCAAGAACCTAAGAATACAAAAAGTGCAAATGCAAAAAGCGTTGGTCTTATTATCGGTAGGGCAATGTTAAAGTAAAATCTTCCTATGCTACATCCGTCAATTTGTGCTGCTTCCCATAGTTCATTTGGAATCTGTTTGAAAGCCTGTCTTGTTAAGAAAATGCCAAAGACACTTGCACCAAAAGGAATTATAAGTGCTTGATACGAATTAAGCCAACCAAGTCTATAAAGAGTCAAATAGTTTGGAATAAGCATTAATTCTCCAGGGATCATCATAATACCGAGGATGAGCATAAAAATCTGATTTTTGAGAGGAAATTTTAGCCTTGCAAATGCAAATCCTGCAAGCGAAGAGTTGAAAAGTGAAAGTAAAGTTGTAGAAACTGCAACAAAGATTGTGTTTAGTATATAACGTGTCCATGGCACTCCCTGAGGATTTGATTTCCACATATCTACATAATTTTTCCATTGGAAATCTGGCCAGAGTTTTGGTGGATATCTAAAAAGATTTTCAGGTTTGCTCAGAGAGGTTACGATCATCCAATAAAATGGAAATACCATTATAATTGTTACAGTTATAAGAATGAGATAAGTAAAGAAATATGATTTTTTAAGATTAATTTTCATTATTCACCCTCCGATCCCTCAGAATAGAATACTCTTCTTCCGGTTACTCTAAATTGTATAAGCGTTATAGTGAATATAATTCCAAAAAGTACTACTGCAATTGCGCTTGCAAATCCTGATTTCCAATATTGGAAAGCTTCCCTATACAGCATGTATCCAATGGTTGTTGTTGAGTTATAGGGACCGCCTTGTGTTAAAACAAGCACAGGCGTGAACATTCTGAATGCACCTATAAGCGAGATAATGAAGATGTAAAACGTTGTTGGGGAAAGAAGAGGCCATGTTACATGCCAGAATACTCCCCATGAATTAGCACCATCAATTTGCGCTGCTTCTTGTAGTTCTTTTGAAACTGCTGTAAGTCCTGCCATGAAGAGAATTGTAGAATATCCAAGGTCATGCCATGTAGTATAAATAACAATTGCAAAAAGGGCTGACGGGAAACCTATAAGCCAAGGAGAAGTAGGAAGATGCAGTAATTTTAAAAGTGAATTAAGTATTCCGTAATCTGGGTGAAATATCCATTCCCACACAATTGATGTTGCAACAAGTGGTGTTACATAAGCAACAAAGATTCCAAGCCTAAAGAAACTTCTGAATCTAATTGGCTTCATTAGAAGGGTTGCAAGGAATAACGATAAAGCCATTGTGATAGGGACTTGTAGTGCCACATACTCTAAAGTTACAAGAGCTGCATGCCAAAAATCTGCAGAATACGGTGGTTTAATGAGGAGATTAATGTAGTTTTGTAGTCCAATGAAAGTTTTTCCACCAATCATTGACCAATCAAACAACGAAAGATAAAATACAAAAATTGTTGGAAAAATTGCAAATACTCCTAAAATAATTAAAGCAGGTGTAATAAAACCATAACTTGTAAGATACTCAAGGATTGTTTTTCTCCTTTTAAGTCCTGCAAGCACTTGTGCTTCTTCCATATTCATACTCCTTTCTCAAACTATTTTACCATGTTTTATTTTCTAGTCAATTTATGGAATAACTGCATGAGATAAATCCCAGTTCCAAATAAGTTCAAGTTCATCAATTATGTCCTTATTGTATGTGAAAAGCGCCGTTTCTCTTTCATTGTCTAAAGATGGCTGTGTAAAGTTATTAGATCCAATGTATGCAAAGGCATCGTCTATTATGAAGGTTTTTGCGTGGATATACGGGTTTGGAAGTGCAAGGACTGAATCACCAAGTTCATTTTTAACATCTGCTGCATATGATGTAGGCATAAGAATTTTCACATCAATACCTTTTGCTTTTTGTTCTTTAAGAATTTTTATAATTGATTGATCGGAAATGCTCTGCTCCCAGATTTTAATGCTGAATTTTGCGCTTTTAAGTGCGTTCTCTATTTTTTCCCTTGAATCAATTGGACTTATTATTACATTAGGATTATCGTTTTTAAAATCTGTTCTATTCCAGTCCGCATAGAATAAATTCCTTAAGGAATTAACATCGTCTTTGTTTAATGTTGCAAGACCAAACTCTCTATTTTTTGAAAAACTTGAATAAGTGAAATTACCAGTTAATACAATTGCTTCTGTATCATCGATAACAATGTATTTTGCATGAGTCAAAAAGAATTTAGGATTTGCCCATCTTGCCTCAATTCCGTACTTCTTTAGCATATCTCTTATATCGAAGTTTTGGGTTTCTGATTGATATGGTGCTTCCTCAAGTATTACTTTTACTTCAACTCCTTGTTTTGCCAGGTTTATTATAGTAGGGATAAAATCAAAATCTGTAAAGCCGTAAATGTTTATGAGAAGTTCATTTTTTGCTTTCATAAGTTCATTTAAAATTGATTGTTTTCCTCCAAATGTTTCTGAAATGAGGATTTCGCTTGTGCTTTCTGATTGGGCAGTCTTGAAATTCCCAAGAAATATGACAGACAAAATTATGAAGGCAATGATTAAAAGTTTTAATTTTTTCATTTTAGCCTCCTAAGGTTATGCGAATTTGCCTTGTTTCATTATTCCATTCTACTTTTGCACCAAAAGTCTCTGAAATGAATCTTATTGGCACAAACGTTCTTCCGTTTGTAATCTCTGGGACAACTTTAAGGTTATCTTTATCTATTAAGGTTTGTTTTCCATTTATAATTGCATATGGACTTCCAATTTTAAGTATTATTGTTTTGTCTAGAAGCTTTATAGTAACTTCTCTTGTTGCATTATTCCAATCAACTTTTGCACCGAATGCCTCTGATATAAACCTAATTGGAACAAGGGTTCTTCCGTTTTTAATATAAGGTGCTGCATCGATTAAACTCTTTTCCCCATTTATTACTATTTCGTTTTTTCCTACAGTCAGAATGATTTCAATAGGTTTTGCTTCGAAGGAATATCTAAATAAACCACCAGATGATGTCAAAACAAAAATACTTCCGTTTTTTCCATAATAAAAGTCAGGAGATAAGAACACATTAATAACGTATCTATTGGTAAGAGTTGAACCTATATTTTCATAGCTTAAACCCTTGTTTTTTGTTATATAAATATTCCCATATGTTGTCCCTGATGATCCCCATGCTCCTACAATCATAAAACCATCGTTTGAATAATTTGGAGATATCTGAACACCATCTGCCCAAGTTGATCCTAAATCATAAATTTGATTAAAAGTGTTTCCTCGATCATAGGAGAGATATTCTCCTCCTGCTGTACCTACAAGAACAAGTCCGTCTGTTGTAAATGTGTTAGAAATATCAAACCCTGTAATACTCATTCCCCAGAATTTGTTGTTGGCAATTTCTTTAAATGTTTTGCCTGAATCTTCAGATCTATAAAGATTCCCACCATTCGTTGCAACAAATAAATAATTTCCTGCACCTTTTACAAAATTTATATTAACATCATATGGATAAAGGTCCTTGACTTTTTGTAAGTTCAAAAGATTAAGATCCGATTTATATAAACCGTCATCTTCAGTACCTATGAATAACGTATTATTGTATTCATAAATAACTGAAACGGAATGATTTTTTAATACATCAAGTTGCTTAAAAGTTTTTCCAGAATCAGTGGAAGCAAATATTCCTTCACCAAGTGTGCCAACAAGAATTGTCCCATTAGAGATTTCTTTTACTTCCAGTATCTCATGCGTATCGAGATTGCCAATGTTTTCAAAAGATTTTCCGCCGTCTTTTGAAATGTAAAGTCCATTATTTGCAGTTCCAAGATATACAGTCTTATTTGATGAGTAATTTGGTGAAAAACTCAGCGTGGTTGTATTTAAATTTGTTATTCCAGTGTTTGAAAGAGAAAATGTTTTATTTGCCTTGTTAAACTTTATAATGCCGTATTCATAGGATCCAATAAAAAGTCCATCAGGGCTTATATCAAGTGAAATGTTCGTTGAAGGAAATGGAATATCATAAGTTGTATAATTCCCGTTAACTTTAACAAATAATTTCTTAGTTCTTGACAATGCGTAAAGATTATTCAAATCGTCTATTTTTACCCCTATAATCTTATATCCGTTAAGTTCTTGATTAAAAGTTTTTAAATCACTTGAAAGAAATATCCCATTTCCGAGAGTTGAAAATGCATATGCGTTGTCTCTTATCGAAATTGACGTAATTGGTGCATTGGTGCTGTAGATTAAATTTGTTCCTGATGAATCTATCTTGTAAAATTTTCCAATCTCTGTTCCAACGTAGTAATTGTTGTTATAAGAGGCGATTGCAGTGACATATTCTGAAACGAATTTTGATATTGTTCTCCAAGAAGTTCCATCATTTACCATAATCAAGTTTGTGTTTAGAACCTTACCGTCCTGTCGTTTTTCAAAGCTTATTCCAACTGCCATAAGATTGTTTGTTATTGGATCGTTTGTTATTTGGGTTACATAAGTTGCGCTGATTCCCATTTGATATGGCTTAAATGATTTTCCAAAATCGTTTGTCTTATAGACACCGTTCTTTGTTGCTATATAAACGGTGCTATCCTTTGCGAAATCTTTTGAGAGTGTGAAGTCAGTTATACCTTCGAAAGTTAAGTTGTATCCAACAGAGAGAACGATTGAGTTAAAAGTTTTGCCGCCATCTTTTGAGATATAAAATCCTTCAGGTCCTCCAGCAAAGACTGTTGAGTCGCTTGAGTAGTTTGGAGAAATAAGAACTTTATCAATTTCACCTCCATAGAGACCAATAGGCTTTTCAAAGTTAGGCTGAGCTGCCTTTAGGTTAGTAAGAGGTAACATTACAACAAAAATAAAAACCGTTAAAATGAAAATTATTTTTTTCATCCTACCTCCTTAACTTTTGTTTTGGGTATATATTTTACGACAAAATTAATTAAAAAAGAAATTATTGTTGATTTAGAATTGATTTAATTTTTGCAAGGATTATATCCATTGCAATTTCGTTTTTACCGCCACGAGGAATGATTATGTCTGCGAATTGTTTTGTTGGTTCAACAAATTGAATATGCATTGGTCTTACTGTTTCAAGGTATTGCTTAATCACTGATTCTAATGTTCTCCCCCTTTCAAGGACATCTCTTTCTATTCTTCTTATTATTCTTACATCAGCATCTGTGTCAACAAAGATCTTTATTGAAAAGAAGTCTCTAATATCGTCGTAATAAAAAAGGAGAATTCCTTCAACAATAATGATTGGCTTTGGATATACTTCTTCAAATTCACCTGTTCTTGCATATTTTTCAAAAGAATAAATAGGCACTTTAATCGGGATACCGTGTTTTAGGTCTTCGAGATGTTTCTTTAAAAGTTCAATATCAAATATGGATGGATGGTCATAATTTAACTTTTCTCTTTCCTCTATTGTAAGTTCAGGAAAATCCTTGTAGTAGGAGTCCATAGAAATAATCGAAGTTTTATCCTTACCCAAAGATTTTTGGATTATCTTTGCAACTGTTGTTTTGCCTGAGCCTGTACCACCCGCAATGCCAATGAATGTTGGTTTCATTATGCTTTTTGAACAACAAGTTTTGTTACAGCCTTTAAAGTCTCAATTACATTTATACCTTCTTGGGCAATTGCTTCAAAGTATTGGTATTTATTATCCTTATTTAAATCCTGTTGTAATTCTTCGATAGATAGTATATTTGGTAGATCTCTTTTGTTATATTGAAGTATTATTGGCATTGTCTCAACGTTTTCTCCAAATTCAATTAGGTTTTCAATCATATCTTGAAAACTATCTATATTTTCTTGCTTCTTTTCAATTTGTGAGTCGGCAACAAAAACAATACCATCAGTAGCCCTTAATACTGATTTTCTTGTTAATTTGTAGATGTATTGGCCTGGGACGGTATAAAGGCTAAGTCTAATCGTAAAACCTTTAATGCTTCCCAACTCAAGGGGCAGGAAATCGAAGAAAAGCGTTCTTTCCGTTTCGGTTGCAATACTTGTAAAGTCACCTTTAACCTTTTCTGGAATTGTTGTATAAATGTACCTTAGGTTAGTTGTCTTTCCGCTCATTGCAGGACCATAATATACTATCTTAAAAGAGATTTCTCTCTTTGCAAAGTTAATTGTACTCATCTTTTCTCCTTAGAATAGATCTTCAATGTCCTTTTCTACATCCTCATTTATGACTTTTTGAGTTTGACTCTCTGCTCTCTTTTCTGCTTGTTCAATTATTGGCTTTATTTCTGTTCCAGTTTTCTTTGCCCAGAATCTAATTGCACCTATTGGCAGTTTGTTATCAAAGATCATTGCAAGGAGTGCATTTTGGGTTATTAGAGAAATGTGAATGTTTGTCTCTTGTCCCTGATGGAAAGTTATTGTGAATTCCTTTTCTCCCAAGAGTCTTGCAAGTTCGTTTGTTGCTGAAAATACTCCTGCTGCAAGTGCTGATATGTTTTGTGCAACATCAGAAGTGATATCTCCGCTTTTTGCAAGGAGTTCCCCGCTTTTGTTAAGGAGCACAATATCTCTTGCTTCTGATTCAGCAAGAAACTCACCAAAAAGTTCCTCTATTTTTTTAAGTTCCTCTTCATTTAAAACAATTTGGACTTTTGAAAGTCTTCCTTCCATTTTATCCTCCCAAAATAACGATTTCTTTCTTTAGTAATCCTTTTAATACTTCTAAAAACTTCAAATAACTCATGGACATCTCTTCCATTATAGTAGAAATTGGCGTACCATCCAATATATATTTGAGTAATTTTATTTCATCTTTTGAAAGTTCAATACCGTTTGTGTCATTTTTTGTATTGGGAAGCATCTTTGTTTTTTTTGTTATCTTTTTTAAAATATCAATGTTTTCTTCTCTAAGGTTTATACCAGTTGCAATGATATCGAATAAATCCTTTTTAATTGTCCTCGGTGGTAATACAATATTTGTGATAAATGAAAATGTTCCATTAATTTCAAGGAAAACATCAAGAATGGCTTCTTCTCCAATAGAAAATGGACCATTTGCATGAATTATTTCTCCATTAGAAAAATAGATACCATACATTCCCATAACGCCGTCCACTTCAAGTTTTCCCGATTTTTTGCTTGTTGAGATACTTTGAATCACTTCCTCCAATTTAAAATCACTTAAATTTCCCTGTAAAGCCATCTCCTTTTCTCCTTTACATATAATATGAAAATTTCTTAAAAATGCAAATCAAGATATAATTAAAAGTAAAAAAATTTTTAAGGAGGCAAAAGTGGAGCTTAAGTATTCTACAAAAAACGCGTGGGAAATACTTAATCATGATGAAGTAATTAGTTTTTCAGAGTCTTACAAAGATTTTATAAGTACTGCAAAAACAGAAAGAGAAGCGGTGAAGTATTTGAAAAATGTTGCTGAAAAGAAAGGATTTACGGATCTTTTTCAAGGTGACGCACACTCAGGAAAGTACTATGCAATAAACGACAATAAAAACATACTTCTTTTAAAAGACGGTGAAATTTCCGCTGAGTTTGGTTTGAATTTTGTTTTTGCTCATATTGATTCACCAAGAATTGATATAAAACAAAATCCACTTTACGAAGGTGCTGATGTTGTAATGTTTAAAACCCATTATTACGGTGGTATTAAAAAATACCAATGGGTTACAATCCCGCTTGCTCTTCATGGTGTAATTATTCTAAGAGATGGTACAAAATTAGAGGTTAATATTGGAGAAGATGAAACTGATCCAGTCTTTGTGATTTCAGATTTGCTTCCTCATCTTGCAAGAAAACAGATGGAACAAAATGCAAGAGAGGTTATACAAGGTGAGGCGCTCGATCCAATTGTTGGAAGTATACCTGATAAAGAATCTGACAAAGAAAAATTCAAGACTGCAATACTTAAACTTTTGCACGAGAAATACGGTATAGTTGAAGAAGATTTCATAAGTTCCGAATTAACACTTGTACCCGGAGGTAAGGCACGTGATGTAGGTTTTGATAGAGGCGCAATTGCATCTTATGGCCATGACGATAGAATTTGCGGTTTTACCAGTGCGGTAGCGTTATTTGATGTAGAAAAGCCTAAAAGGACAATTGGTGTGATGCTTTTTGATAAAGAAGAAATTGGAAGTGACGGTATTACTGGTGCTCAATCAGATTTTCTTGACTATGCAATCGAAAAGTATCTTTCTTTAAAAGGAATAAAGAATGTTTCGGTTAGAGAGGTTTTGCATAAATCATATGGGCTATCTGCTGATGTGAACGCAGCAGTTGATCCTCTTTATAGAGATGTCTTTGATGAACAAAATTCTCCGATATTTGGACATGGAGTTGTTGTTACCAAGTTTACAGGCTCTGGTGGAAAATATTCTGCATCCGATGCCTCTGCTGAACTAGTATTTAAGGTAAGGAAATTATTTAACGAAAATGGCATACCTTGGCAAATTGGTGAACTTGGAAAGGTTGATATTGGCGGTGGGGGAACTGTTGCAAAATTCATGGCAAATAGGGGTATTCAGGTACTTGATGTAGGACCAGCTCTTCTTTCAATGCATGCACCATTTGAAATTGCCTCCAAAGTGGATTTGTATTCATCTTATCTTGGATATAAAGCGTTCTTAGAGAAATTCGAATAGTAGTTTGAATAGGATTTGAATTTTAAGAGGGGCTTAAAGCCCCTCTTGTTTTTATAGTCCTCTCTTTTTCTTTAGTTCAAGAAGACTTTCAAATTTATCATGAGGAAGTGGTTTTGCTCCACCAAGAAGACTTGCAACAGTTAACATCTTGCAAACATTTTCAAGTTCTTCCATTCTTCTAAAGGCTTTTTCCAGAGTATCTCCAACAGTAAGTGCACCATGATTTGCAAGAAGGAGAGCGTTATGGTCTATTATTGCCTTACCTATGTTTTCTGCAAGTTCTTTTGAAGAGGTTATTTCATAAGGAATTACAGGGACTTCTCCTAAAATAAGGGCAGACTCTTCATGAACATTGTTTGGTATCCCTTGATGTGCAATTGCAAAGCCTGTTCCAAAAGGGGGATGTGCATGTATTATTGCATTTACATCAGGACGAACTTTGTAAATTTTGATGTGAAAGAGAGTTTCTGACGAAGGCTTTCCTTCTCCTTCAATTACATTTCCACTAAAATCAATTACAAGAATATCTGAGAAGTTCAGTTCGTCTTTAGGTACACCTGATGGTGTTATGTAGATAAATTCTTCATCTCTAACTGAAAAGTTTCCCCCGTAACTTCCATTAAGATCATGCTCGTAAAGTCTTCTTCCAATTGTTGCTATTTCCTCTTTTATTTGTCTTTTCATTACGATCCACCTTTCTACAATATTGCATTACTTGCTTATCTATTATATCAAAATACGAATTTTGTGTAAAATAAAGGGTTAGGAGGTAAAAATGGTTATAACAGTGGATATTGGAAACACAAACATCGTGTTTGGTTTCTTTGAGCAGGGAATGCTTTTAAGTACATTAAGAATTGTAACCGATAGTGGAAGAACATCCGATGAGTACAGATTATTAATATCTCAGTTTATGCGTGAGGAGAAATTAAATTCGAAAGTTGAGGATTTTGTTGTATCCTCGGTTGTTCCTTCCCTTACTCCAGTTTTTAGAGCAGTTGCTCGAAAAATAGCAGGAAAAGAAGCAATTCTTATTAACCCAGATTTATCAATCGGAATAAAGTTTGATGTAGATGAGCCACGTTTTGTTGGAGCCGATAGGATTTGTGATATTTTTGAAGCCCATAAATTGTTTCCAAATGAAAATGCTGTTACAGTTGATTTTGGAACTGCAACAACATTCTCAGTAATTACAAAGGATAGTAGATTTATCGGAGGTCCAATAACGATTGGCGTTCTTCCTGCTTCAACAGAACTATTTAGGAAAACAGCACAACTTCCAAGGATTGAACTTGTAAAACCGAAAAGTGCGATAGGAAGAAATACTGTTGAAGAAATGCAATCTGGTGTTATAAACGGATTTGGAGGTTTAGTAGATAGACTTATCGAACTTATTGAAGATGAATTAGGTGAAAAAGTTAGAGTTATTGGGACTGGTGGTATCTCCCATATTATGGAAGGGGTATCAAGAAGAATTGAGATTTTTGATAAATTACTCACAGTAAAAGGAATGTACAGTATCTATGAATACGTTAATGGGAAGTAAGAGTTCAGATAAACTTAATATTGATATTCCCATTTTTCTTGCTCCTCTTGCGGGGTATACCGATTCACCTTTTAGACGGCTCGTAAGATACTTTGGTGCAGGAATAGTTTTTACGGAGATGGTTTCTATAATGGGTATAAGATTCAAGGACAAGAATACGCTGAGACTTCTTCAATTTTACCCTGAAGAGCGTCCTATTTTTGTGCAGCTTTTTGGTTTTGATTCTGAGGCGTTTTCTTATGCTGCAAAATTTGTAGAAAGCCTTGGGTTTGACGGCATTGACATTAATGCAGGTTGCCCTGTGCCCAAAATTGTTAAAGATGGTTCAGGATCGGCTCTCTTAAAGGATCTTACAAAACTTTCAAGAATTATCCGTGCAGTTAAAAATTCTACGCATTTGCCTGTTTCCCTTAAGGTGAGAAAAGGATTTTTTAAAGGTGAGAATGTACTTTCTCATGTATTGAAAATAGCAGAAGATGAGGGTATTTCTTTCTTAACGATTCATTCAATTACAGTAGAGGAGGGTTTTAAAAGAGAAGACGAAGATTGGGATGCAATTTCTGAAATCGTTTCTAAGGCGAAGATTCCAATTGTTGCAAATGGAGGAATAGAAAATGAAGAAGATGTCGAATCGCTTTTTAAGAAGACTAAAGCTCCATATGTAATGGTTGGCAGAGCTTCGCTTGGACGCCCGTGGTTTCTGAAGTCTTCCTATGCATTTTTGAAGGAAAATAAAAAAATTGATTTTTCAAATAAAGAGAAAATAGATATAATAGTAAGACATATAGAAAGTGAAGTAGAATTTCTTGGTGAAGAAAGAGGAATAGTTGAGATGAGGAAGCACTTGATAAAGTATGCAAAAGGATTAAAGAAAGCAGCAGAATTTAGAAGATATGTGAATAATTTGAAAACAAAGGAAGAAGCAATAGCCCTTGTCAGGGCTTTTTTTGATGAAATGGAGGTTTAAAATGGAAGAATCAGTTGAAGGGAAGATCCAGATTTCTCGTAAGGGTTATGAGGAACTCAAAAAAGAATTAGAAGAAAGGAAAACTGTTATTCGTCAGGAGATTTCTGAAAGGATTAAACAAGCGATAACTTTTGGAGACCTTTCTGAAAATTCAGAGTATGATGCCGCAAAGCAGGAGCAGGCATACAATGAAAGTAGAATTGCAGAATTGGAGGCAATCCTCTCAAAGGCAGAGATAATTGATGAAGACTCTGTTGATACCGATAAAGTGAATATTGGTTGTAAGGTGGAATTAAAAAATCTTGAAACTGGAAAAATTGTAAGTTATTATATTGTAGGCCCTGCTGAGTCAGATCCAGATACAGGAAAAATTTCTTCAACTTCTCCTGTGGGGCGTGGCCTTATTGGACACAAAGTAAATGAAATAGTTGAAATTCAAGTACCTAAAGGTGTAGTTAGATACAAGATTTTAAAGATAGTAAAAGGTGATTAGTATGGAACTTCCTAATCTAAATGAAGTCGAAAGGAAGAGAGCTGAATTAGTGCAAATTTTGAAGGCATCAGGCGTTGATCCATATGGGCGAAGGTTTATAACGCCTTTTTACAATAAATATCTCAAAGAACACTTTGAAGAACTTTTAGATAAAACAGTTGAAGCCCGTGGCAGAATTATGGCTATAAGAGGTCACGGAAAGGCAAGTTTTGCTGTTTTAAGAGATTTTTCGGGAGATATCCAACTTTACTTTAGGTTTGACAATCTTGGAGAAGATAAGTATAACTTTTTCAAAAAGGCAATAGACATAGGTGACTTTATTGGAGTTAAAGGAAAACTTTTCAAAACTCATACAGGCGAGATCACGATTGAGGTAACAGATTTCGAACTTCTTACAAAGGCTATTAAAGTCCTTCCCGAAAAGTATCACGGTCTTAAAGATACCGAACTTAGGTACAGAAGGCGATATCTCGATTTAATTGCAAATCGAGAAGTACTGGAAACATTTGTTAAAAGAAGTAAAATTATACAAAAAATAAGGGAAATCTTTGACAGAGAGGGTTTTATTGAGGTTGAAACACCAATGTTGCAACCAATTGCAGGGGGTGCCTCAGCAAGACCTTTTAAGACATATTATAATGCGCTTGATCAGGAAATGTATTTAAGGATTGCACCTGAACTTTATCTGAAGCGCCTAATTGTTGGCGGCTTTGAAAAAGTTTACGAAATAAACAGAAACTTTAGAAACGAGGGAATTTCCACTAAGCACAATCCTGAATTTACTATGCTTGAAGCATATTGGGCATATGCAGATTATATGGATGTTATGAACTTTGTTGAAAACCTTCTTTATGAAATTACAGTATCTGTGAATGGGACACCAAAAGTTACATTTTTAGGGCATGAAATTGATTTTACTCCTCCTTTTAGAAGAATAAAATTTAATGATGCCTTAAGTGAGTTTGCGGGAGTGACTCTTGAAGAGTTAAGAGACTTAAGCCGTGCAAAAGAGATTTTGAATAGACTTAACATAAAAATGGATAAACCACTTACGGTTGGAAACCTTATAAATGAAGTTTTTGATAAAAAAGTTGAAGAGCATCTTATACAACCAACCTTTGTGTATGAATTCCCTATTGAAATTTCTCCTCTTGCAAAGAGAACTCCATATGATCCTCATATGGTTGACAGATTTGAACTTTTCATAGGTGGGCTTGAACTTGCAAATGCTTTCTCCGAATTAAATGACCCACAAGACCAATATGAAAGGTTCTATGAACAAATGGAAGCAAAGAAAAAGGGTGATGTTGAAGCGCAAGATTTAGATATGGACTATATCGAGGCTATGGAATATGGTTTGCCACCAACAGGTGGTCTTGGCATAGGAATTGATAGACTTGTCATGATTTTAACGGGTAAAGATTCAATAAGAGAGGTAATTTTATTCCCCCAGCTCAAGAAAAAAGAGGTTAATGAAAAAGAAGAAGAGTAGTGGTTATGTTTGTTCTGTGTGCGGATATAAATCTCCTGTAAAGTTAGGAAAATGTCCGCAATGTGGAAGTTGGAACTCTTTTGTAGAAGTAGAAGAATCTGAAACAGAAGCAATTAGTATAGTAACGCTTGAAAGCAAGAATGATAAAAAATTTGAGCGTATAAAGACAGGTATTAATGAATTTGATAGGGTCCTTGGTGGTGGTATTGTCAAGGGCTCTATAATTTTAATTGGAGGCGAACCAGGGATAGGTAAATCTACCCTTATCCTTGAAGTCCTTGATAGAGTTGCAAGATACGGAAATGTCCTTTATGTATCAGGCGAAGAATCACAAGAACAGATAATGATGCGTGCAGAGAGATTAAACATTCACAACAAGAATATAGAACTTCTCACTGAACAGGATATAGATATCATAAAGGAAACAACTTTATCAAGGAAACCGCTATTACTTGTTGTTGATTCTATCCAGACGGTTTTTTCAAAAGATGTGGAAGGTGCACAGGGAAATATAAATCAAGTTAAGGAATGTACTCGTATACTTATTGAGATTGCAAAAAGGCATGGAATTTCTGTTATACTTATTGGTCATGTAACAAAAGAAGGGACAATAGCAGGACCAAAAACTATAGAACACATGGTTGATGGAGTTTTTTATATCGATGGAACCAGAAATGACGTTCTGAGACTTTTTAGGGGTGTTAAAAACCGTTTTGGAACAACAAATGAAGTTGGATTTTTTGAAATGGGGGAGGAAGGACTTAAAGAGGTTCAAAATCCGTCGCTTGAATTTCTTTCAGGGGGAGTTCTAAAAGAAGGATCCGTTATTACTTCAGCATTGGAGGGAAGTCTTCCAATATTCTTTGAGGTTCAATCTCTTGTTACACCTACCATCTTCCCGATTCCAAGGCGAGTTGCAAGTGGAATTGACTATAATAGGCTTTTGCTTTTGATTGCAATTATTGAAAAGAGATTAAGGTTAAAACTGGGCGGTTTTGATATTTACGTAAATGTCGTTGGCGGATTTAAGCCTGATGATAGGACTAACGATCTTGCTTTTGCTCTTTCAATTGTCTCATCATATCATGAGAAACCTTTGATGTCAAAGCCAGTAGTTTTAGGAGAACTGGGACTTTCAGGAGAGGTTCGCCCTACTGTTGGTATTGAAAGAATGGTAAAGCAGGGAAAAAGTCTTGGTTTTGAGAATTTTGTCATTCCTAAGTTTTTTGAAGGCAAACTAAAAGTTAACGATGTGAATTTATTTTTTGTTTCAACGCTTGAGGAAGCAAAGGAGATAGTTTTTTAATGGATGTATCGGTTGTTATTGTTGCTGCCGGTAAGTCAACTCGTGCAAATGGAATCGATAAAAATTTTGTAAAAATCGACCGGAAATTTATCGTAGAGTTTTCTATAGATGTTTTTTCAAAAATTGATTTTGTTAAAGAGATAATTCTTGTTCTCAATGATGATAACTTTGAAAAAGGAAAACATCTTTTAGATAGATATAAAAACCTTGTAATTATAAAAGGTGGAGATATTCGTGCTCTTTCTGTAAAGAATGGGGTTGAAGTTGCAAAAAGCAGCAAAGTGCTTGTGCATGATGGTGCAAGACCTTTCATAAACAAAGAACTAATTATTAGAATCATAGAAAATCTTGAATATTTTAAATGTGTCATTCCTGTAATTCCTGTAAGACAAACGATCAAAGAAGTTGAAAACGGTTTTGTAAAGAAAACGTTTGATAGGACAAAACTCTTTGAAGTTCAAACACCAGAAGGTTTTGATAGATTGACTTTGCTTCAGTTATACAATAGTTTTATATTGGATGAATCAATATTTGATGAATCTATCCTTTTTGAAAAGGCAAACATTCCAGTTAAAGTAGTTTCTGGATTGTATGAAAATTTTAAAATTACAACACCTCTTGATATATTTTTAGCAGAAATGATCGTGCGAACATGGAAATAAGAATAGGTATTGGTTATGATTCACATAGGTTTATTGTGGAAAGACCCTTTTATCTTGGGGGGGTTCAAATTCCATATGAGAGTGGTTTACTTGGGCACTCTGATGGCGATGCTTTAATACATGCAATTATTGATGCAATACTTGGTGCATTGAATTGGGGCGATATCGGTAAGTGGTTTCCTGATAACGATCCTGAGTTAAAAGATATAAGAAGCACAATGCTTTTATCTAAAGTAAAAGATAAACTCATTCAAGAACATATAAGGATTGTAAACATTGATTCAGTTGTAATTCTTGAAGAACCAAAAATCGCTCCTTTTGTAGATTCAATGCGTGAAACAATCTCTCAAATTCTGTGTATTGAAAAAGAGCGAGTTAGCATTAAAGGAAAGACAAACGAGGGCATGGGTTTTGTTGGCCGCAAGGAAGGTGTGCAAGTATTTGCGGTTGTCATTTTGGAAATTCCATAGGTTTCACTAAAATTAATTAGATAAAAAGGAGGTTAAACATGAAAAACAAAGTTGATACAGTAAGGAATATTTATCTTTTTGGTGTTAGTATCATTGGTATCATTTTTCTAATTATAGGTATTTTAAGGATAGTTGATGCGTTAAGTTTCATCTATTTTTCTTCAGAAGGCATAAAAACCGAACATTTATACTATTACCAAAACCTTTATCAAGGAATTGTAATGGCTCTTTTAGGGCTTCTTATTTTTATATTCCACTGGTATTTTATTGTTAAAGAAAAAAGACTCGGCAAAATGAGAAATATAGAGTATGAATCCTCTATGAATTTTTTTGAAGCAATTTTCTTTTATTTACTTAGTTTCATAGGAATTATCATTTTTATTTCATCATCAATGGGTTTGGTGAGTGGTTTATATAATATAAAATATCCTCCCCCGGTTTTTGATAATAACGGTAAAATAATTCAGGAGACTCCTCCTTATGTCACAACTGATATGGGTAAAGTGATAAAAAGTGGCATTTCAATGTTAATAGGGTTAGCAACTTTTCTTATAGGATTCTTGAAAACGCAAATATCTATGAAAAAGGTGGATTCCCAAGAAATTAATACTTGAAAAGTAATAATTTCGTGGTATAATTTATAAGTAGGAGGTCGAAAATGAGTGTTAGAAAAATTAAGGAAAATGTTTATGCGGTTGGAGTAAACCACTGGGATAGAAAATTATTTGATGAGATTATTCCTCTTCCCAACGGAACAAGCTATAATGCATATCTTATTATTGGATCAGAGCACACCGCTCTCATTGATACAGTTGATCCGGTCTTAAAAGATGCACTTATTGAAAATTTAAAAGAGTTTAAAGATTTAAAGATTGATTATATTGTTTCTCAACATGCAGAGCAGGATCATTCTGGCAGTATTCCTGAGGTCCTTAAATTATATCCTGAAGCTAAAGTTGTTACGAATGAAAAATGTAAGGAGCTTTTAATCGATCACCTTGGGATTCCCGAAGAAAAATTTATTGTGGTAAAAGATTACGATAAGCTCTCTTTGGGTGATAAAACTCTTACTTTTATTTTTACTCCATGGGTTCATTGGCCTGAAACAATGAGTACTTATCTTCACGAAGATAAAATACTTTTTACATGCGATTTCTTTGGCTCTCACTATGCAACTTCGGAATTGTATGCAAAGAATAGTGAAATTGTTCTTGAAGGTGCAAAGAGATATTATGCGGAGATAATGATGCCCTTTAGGAACTTTATAAAGAGTAATATAAATAAAATAGAAAAATTTGACTTTGAAATTATTGCACCAAGTCACGGTCCAATGTGGAATGACCCTAAGTTCATAATAGATGCATATCTTGACTGGGTTTCTCCTGAAGTAAAAAATGAAGTTGTAATCCTCTATACCTCCATGCACGGAAGCACTAAGATAATTGTAGATGAACTCTATAACAAATTAGTTGAAAAAGGAGTTAGGGTTTTGCCTTTTAATCTTGTCTCTTCAGATCTTGGTGAGATTGCAATTTCGCTTGTTGACGCTGCAACAGTAGTTTTCGCTTTTCCGACAGTTTTAACAGGCCCACATCCCTTGGGTGCAAGTATTATATATTTTGTTAATGCAATTAAGCCCAAGACAAAATTTGTTTCTATTATTACATCCTATGGTTGGGGTGGAATGGCTATTAAATGGGCGAAAGAACACATTGGAAATTTAAAAGTCGATCTGCTTTATGAACTTGAAGTTAAAGGTCTTCCAAAAGAAAAAGATATTGAAAAATTGAACGAACTTGTAATGCGTATTGTTGAGGCACATAAATCTATTGGAATATTATAAAAATTGTGTTATAATTTAGTAGTTTTCAATAATTCTAAATAAGGAGGTAGGCTATGGCACTAAGGGATTTAATTCAAACGGCAGATTTTACAAAAGAAAAGCACACACCAGTAATTGAAGTGCTTGAGAAGGGTGAGAAGACAAAGATTAGAGTTTCTGTAGGCAAGGAGATTCCACATCCCAATACTACTGAGCACCACATTGCATGGATTGAGGTTTATTTTAAACCAGACGATGGAAAATTCCCGTATCTTTTGGGAAGGTTTTCTTTTGAAACTCATGGTGCATCAACAAATGGTCCAAATACATCACAAGTCTTTACAGAACCAGATGTTACATTTGTTGCAAAGATTGGAACTTCAGGAGAACTTTTTGCGCTTTCCTATTGTAATATTCATGGACTCTGGGAAAGTGAAGTCGTAAAAATCTGAAAGGAGTTTTAAATGACACAGAAATTTGAAATTTATAAGTGCGAAATTTGTGGAAATATTGTAGAAGTTGTGCACGAAGGAAAAGGTGTTCTTGTTTGCTGTGGGCAGCCAATGGTGCTTATCGGAGAAAAAGTGAGTGAATCTGAAACAGGACAAGAGAAACATATTCCAGTTGTTGAAAAGTTGGAACATGGTACGCTTATTAAAGTTGGATCAGTCCCACATCCTATGGAACAAGATCACTATATTGAGTGGATTGAGGCATTTAAGAAAGATGGAAAAGTTGTAAAGATTATGCTAAAACCAGGCGACAAACCTGAAGCTCGTATTGGTTGGTCAGCTGACGATCTTATGGAGGTTAGGGCATATTGTAACAAGCACGGTCTTTGGGCGAAGAAATTTTAAGGAGGCTATATTTTATGATTAATTCAAGACTTCAAGACGCAATAAACGAACAAATAAATAGAGAGTTTTTCTCTGCTTATCTATACTTATCAATGGGACAGTACTTTGAGAGCAAATTCTTGAGAGGTATTGCTCATTGGTTTTATGTCCAGTATAAAGAGGAGCTAAAGCATGCGGAGAAGTTTATCAGTTTCTTAAATGAGAAGGGCGGAAGGGTAATTCTAAAAGAGATACCTGCGCCGAAGATTGAGTGGAATGGTGCGCTTGATGTGTTTAACGAAGCATATAACCATGAGAAATTTATTACCTCTTCAATTGAAAACATAATGAAGATTGCAGTTGAAGAAAATGACTTTTCAACACAAAATCTTCTTAATTGGTTTTTGGATGAACAAGTTGAAGAGGAGGCTCAAACTCTTGAAATTGTAAAGAAATTAGAGCTTGTTGGAGAACACGGACAGGCACTTTATATGCTTGATAGGGAACTTGCCCAAAGAGAGGGTTAAATTAGTTAAATTTTACCTTATGCCCCCTATGTAGTAGGGGGCATTTTAATTTGTGCTAAAATAAGGAAGAGGTGGATATATGGAGATAATTAACTTGCGTACTTCAAAAAGAGAAGAGATGTTAGAAATAACCGATCGAGTTCAAGAGATTGTAAAAAATTCAAAAGTTAAAAGCGGTTTATGTGTTGTTTATATTCCCCATACAACGGCTTCAATTACAATTAACGAAAATGCAGATCCAAGTGTTAAGAAAGACATTATAAATTACCTATCTAAACTTATTCCTGAAGGTGCCAATTATTCGCATCTTGAAGGAAATGCAGATGCGCATATAAAGGCGTCTATTATGGGTCAATCACGAACTATCATAGTTGAAAATGGAAGGCTTATTTTAGGAACTTGGCAAGGTATCTTTTTTGTTGAATTTGATGGCCCAAGGACAAGGGAAGTATTTGTTGAAATTATCCCTAAGATTCCTCAAGATGTTTGAGCAGTTTAAGCATTACCTCAACTGACGCATTGAAGAGTTTTTCTCCTAATTCATAAGAGCCTTCCTGGCTATCATTAATAATTCCTGTTTCAGTTATATATTTCCTTGCTAAATCGTTGGTTACATAGTACCTCGGAATTTCTCTTTTTTCCTCTGTTAAAAATTCAGTTTTTACAAGAGACTTGTCAATATACATAATCATAGAGACTTCTCCTCTTCCTGCATGCCCTGAATTGTCATATAACTCTTTTAAATCTTCCAAAAGCCACCATGATGCAACCAAAAATTTTGAGTTTGTAAGAGTATTTGCAAGTTCATCAAAAGAACACCTCAAAGGTGCAATGTTTCCTCCGTGACCATTTACAAAGAAGAAATTTCTAAAGCCATGTTTATGAAGTGATGTTGTATAATCTTTAAGATAATTTACAAGACTTGATGGGCTTATAGAGATTGTCCCCAAAAAATCATATGTTATCGAATGACAATTCCCAACATTGATTGTAGGTCCTACAATTCTATTACTAATTTCACCTAATCTTTTTGCAAGGGCTTCAACTGTTATTGTATCTGTTCCTAAGGGAAGCGCATTTGAGTGCTCTTCTATGGCTCCGATTGGGATTATAATTGTTTGGCTTGTTTTTAAGTACTCGTTTACTTCATGCATTGTCATCTTCATTAGTTCCATTTTCATCCTCCGATTCATATGCTTTCATTAGTTCTTTTGCTTCTTTTAAATCTACCCTCATAACGAATACATCAAAATTTCCTGTTGGACCAAGAAATGGGTTTGCACCAATATTATCAATTACTAAACCACCACTTCTCATAGGTCCGGGGCGTTTCATCATTGTTTTTATTCCATTTGTTTCCAATAAATTTGATAGCACCTCTGCTTCAAATTGGTTTTCGCACGTTTTGAGCAAAACCCATTCAAAGTTTTTTTGAATTTCATCGAAATAATATCCGCAGTTAACACAAATTTTTGCGTTATCTTCATTTTGATAACCACAATTAGGACATTCTTTCATTTATGCCTCCCATTGTTAGATTATATTACTGATTTTAAAATATGGAAATTTTTGATAAAATTTGTTAGTTTCTTTTTTCGGAGGTACACGTGGTAAGAGTTCGTTATGCACCCTCTCCAACAGGAGAGATACACATAGGTAATGCAAGAACTGCACTATTTAATTATCTATTTGCTCGTCACAACAAAGGCACATTTATTCTAAGACTTGATGATACAGATGAAAAACGTTCTACCCAAGAAGCCATTGACAGTATGATAAGAGATATAACATGGCTTGGCCTTGATTGGGATGAGGGATACCTAAAAGGTGGAGACTTTGGTCCCTATAGACAAAAAGAACGCATTGATATATACAATCACTACATCGATATTCTCCTTCAAAAAGGTTATGCCTACGAACTCTACTACACAGATGAAGAAGTTGAATCCATTCGTGAAGAATATGAAAAAACACTCAAAACGTTCTCCTATAGAACTCTCAAAGAAAACGAAAC
>NZ_JBMFSR010000020.1:0-21028 GCF_049967455.1 Caldisericum sp.
CTAATATAAACAGAGGAGATTCCTCGCCTTCGGCTTCGGAATGACAAATGAGAATTGACTTTGGAATGACAAAAAATTGGCTTCGGAATGACAAATGAGAATTGACTTTGGAATGACAAATGAAAATTGACTTCGGAATGACAAACCATTGAGTGGAAGAACCGTATCCTCTTCTAAATTTGAAAATCCTTGAACTTCATTCAATAAACACTAAATAAAAGCCTTTTTAGGTTAATATATAAAGTGGAACCCTTTTCCATTAGTTAATTGGATATTATGCCCTCTTACAATCGGGTAATCCTATCTATTTTGATATAAGGATTGTCAAAGCAATTGAACGGAGTTTGGATTCAGCTTTATCTGCACGCGACGGTATCATAATAGGTCTTGAGGCTCCTACAACAGTCACTGCAAGTGGTTTTCCACCAATATACTCAACTGCTTTTCCAAGTATATTTCCTGACACTATATCGGGAGTTATAAGAATATCTGCATCACCTGCAACATCTGAAACAATACCTTTTTTCTCTTTTGCATAAACAGAAAGTGCATTGTCAAGTGCAAGCGGTCCATCAACTATACACCCTTTTATTTGGCCTCTCTCCCACATTTTTCTAAGCATAGCTGCATTCAAGGTTTCGGGCATATCAGGATTTACAACTTCAACTGCACAAAGTAGCGCAACCTTGGGCATAGGGTTTCCAAGTTTATTTGCAACAAAGACAGCATTATCAATTTCCTTAACAAGTGTATCAATGTCAGGGCGAATTAAAACTCCCCCGTCTGATAAGAGTATGATCTTTTCTCTTCCTTCATAATTTGATTCAAATGCTGCAACACTTGTAATAATTCTATCAGTTCTAAGCCCCCAATCTTTATTAAGAACTGCCTTTAAAAGGGTAGCAGTTTTTACTGAACCTTTTAGAAGTATGCCTTCGTTTTTAACAGTTTCAACTGCAATTTTGCACTTTTCTTCATCATCCTTTGAATCAATAACATCTTTTATAAATCCTTTATCTTCAAATTCCTCAAAAATCTTGTCAAACTTCTCCTTGCTTCCTATAAAAATACCAACACCAATTCCAATTTTGTAAGCATCGAATACTGCTTCGACTGCATCTCTATCTTCCCCCACAACAACAATTGGAGTTTTTCCAACGCCTTTGAGATGCTCAATAATTTCCTGGAAATTTTTAAACATAAAAACCTCCTTTTAGTCTTTAATAGGAATTCTTCTCATAAATGTAAGAGAAGTAAACGCCACAATAAAGGCAATCACAGATATAGGGAAAATAACAAATTTTGTCTTAAACGCATCAGCAAAACTACCAGCAAGAACAGGAGCAACGATATTTGCAGTTTGAGAGAAAAGATAATAGAAACCAGTGTATGTGCCTTGTGTTTCAGGTGTCCCAAAATCAATAACTGTTGGAATTGCATTCACAATGAAAAGATCCCACAAAATACCGCCAAGTGCAAAAAGATACTTGTGAATAGAGTAATTCTTAACAAAAACAACAACTCCAAACACAAAAACAAGTCCCAAAAGACCAACAAGCATAGGAAGTTTTCTTCGATATTTTTTACCAAGAAAACCTGCAGGGATTGAAAAGGCAATAAATGTAATAAAGAAGATAGAAAGATTTAGTTTCGCCATCTGCTCGCCAACAGTTGGAGAAAGTCCAGATTCCATACTCATAAAAGCGGTGTAAAAAGTTTCAACGGTATTAACTCCAATCCAACCAAACGCAACTGAAAGAAGAAGAAACAAAAGAGAAACATTCTCTTTTTTAAATAAAAGCCCAAATGACTTAAATATACTAAAAGGCTCTTCGCTTTCACCTTCACTTCTATATATGGCATCTCTTTTTTCATTTACGGAAAAGAACACAACAAGTGCTCCAATTACAATAAAGATACTTGCAACGAAAAATCCTAAAAGTCTATTCACCGATGAGATCATTCCCACAACAAGTATTCCGAATATGCCACCAATACCTGTCATTAAGTTCATAATTGAGTTTGCAGGGGCCCTATCCTCTTTTGGGGTAATGTCTGCCATAAGGGCAATTGTCGGAGACCTTTGGACTGACATAGCCGATACGGCAAAAAATATTGCAAAAAATACATACATAAATGGCAACTCAAAATGTGCAAAAAGTGCTATAAGAAAGAAAAAGAAAGCTCCACCTAAAAGGCCACCAAGAATGTAGGGCATCCTTTTTCCGATTCTCGTGTTTGTCCTATCAGAAAGCATTCCTACAAGTGGAAGAAGTACAAGACCAAGAATGTTATCAATGTTCATAACCCAACCTGTAAGGGTATTAGAAAGGTGGTAAATTGTTTGCACAATAATTGGGATATCTGTGTTATAAATACCCCAAAAGAGTTGATCCGAAAATGAACTCATCCCCAAAAGGAATACCTTTTTGAAATTTGCCTTGGGTTTTATTTCAGCAGAATTCGTTTCCATTTTCCCTCCTTAAGATTGTCTTTATGAATTCAACACTTTTATTAAAAATAATCTCCTTGTCAAAATCCTCGGTTGCAACATGATATGAATTTTTAAGATGAACAAGGAAAATTTCATCAGAGCCAACGCTTCTAAGGGTAATTAAAACGCTTTCATATGGAATTACATGATCTTCAAGAGATTTGAAAATAAGAAGAGGTGCGCTTACATTTGGAAGTTCTTCTTTTATAACTTCCATAAGCTTCATAAACTCATAAAGTGCATTCAAAGAAATGTAATCATACGCAAGACCTGTTTTTGATTTATCTTTGATGTCAGACCCTGGATCATAGACAAATTTTATAAAATGCCTCAAAATTGGGACAAGCAACAATTTAAAACTCTTTTTGAGGATAAGCGCATGATTTACAAGGATAAGCCCTTTAATATCCTTAAACTTTGTTTGCAGATGAAGAGCAAGTGCTCCACCCATTGAAAGCCCAAAGGCAAATATTTTATCGGTTTTCTCACTTAACTTTCTATATGAATTTTCAACATCATTAAACCAATCTTCATAATTTACTTTTTCAAGATCCCTGTAATTTGAATTATGTCCCGAAAGAGATGGCATTTCTATAATAAATCCATTATTTTCGAACTGATCCTTTAGATAGGATAGAGTTTTAAGATTTCCTGTAAAGCCGTGAATAAGTAAAATCCCTATATTTTTGTGCAAATCCATAATCTCCTCTTTAAGATTATAAATAAATGCAACAAAAAAGTAAATATATGTAAGTCTTTCAAAAAATTTCCTTAAAAAAATTAAAATCGTATCATCGAAGTCTTAAGAAAAATTTTTAATGAACCTTTCTCTTGACAAAAAATTTTTTTCTATTATAATTAAAGTGTAGTTTAGAAAAATTATAAATTAGGAGGTGGGTAAGATGGAAGAAATTAAGAGATTGCCTTTATTAGGAGAGAAATTCCCAGAATTTACTGTTAAAACAACTCATGGTGTTAAGAAATTACCAGATGACTACAAAGGAAAGTGGTTTATACTTTTCAGCCATCCTGCTGATTTTACCCCTGTTTGCACAACCGAGTTTGTAGCATTTGCAAAGAGGTATGAGCAATTTAAGAAACTTAATACTGAGCTTATTGGACTTTCAATTGACCAAGTTTTCTCTCACATTAAATGGGTTGAGTGGATTGAAAACACACTAAAAGTCCAAATCCCATTCCCAATAATTGCAGACGATAGAGGAACCATTGCAGAAGCACTTGGAATGCTTCATCCAAGCAAGGGCACAAACACTGTTAGGGCTGTATTTGTAGTTGATGACAAAGGCATTTTAAGAACGATGCTCTACTATCCACAGGAACTTGGTAGAAATATGGATGAAATTCTAAGAATCGTTGAAGCACTACAAGTTTCTGACAAAGAAGGCGTAGCAATGCCTGCAAATTGGCCAAATAACGAACTCATTAAAGATGAGGTGATTATACCTCCCGCAGATAATGTAGAGGCTGCCTCTAAGAGAATGAAGGAATACACTTGCTACGATTGGTGGTTCTGCCATAAGAAAGTAAAATAAGTCCCGAAAACCGATAAATATAAAAGGCGGGGTAATTACCCCGCCTGTATTTTTAAATCCTCCTTTTTCTTATTTAAAGTTAGCTTCCCCTATTTCAAAACCTTTTTCAAATGCCTTAATATTCAAATTTACATACTGCGGCTTAAAACTCTCCTTTATTGCCTCAACAATGAATTCCTTTTTGAGAGGAAAATTTGGAACAGATGCACCCACTCCCAATATGACCATATTAGAAAGGATGCTATCTCCAACTTCTTTTGCAATAGCCTCAGCATTCACAGGAATAACAACCTTAAGATATTTTTTTAATTCAGAAAGATATTCGTCACTTGAAAGATATTCTGAAATTCCAAGTGACGCTGTAAATGGCACAATTTCTCCGGTATTAACAACTGCAAAAGTATTTTCATTTAATTTTGGAAGGGCACGCAAAGCCTCAAGAGGCTCAAAAGATAGAAGTAAATCTGCGCCTCCTTTTTTAATAATGGGGCCATTTACATCGCCTATTCTAACCTCAACTGGAACTACCCCTCCCCTTTGGGACATTCCATGAATTTCGGAGGTTACAACATTTAGGCCTTGTTTTATACAAGCTTGACCTATTACAATTGATGTCTTTACCACTCCCTGACCACCAACGCCTGTAATGTAAATATTATATTGCATCATATCACCTCAAGAATATGATAATAGCAACTTTAAAAATTTCAAAAAAATTTCAAAGTCATCATCTTAAAAGTTTAAATTTCGAGAGATACTTTTATTTATTCTTTAACTCTTTAAGCATCTCCTTTATTTCTTTGAGTTCTTGATAGCTCCTATATGCGTTAAGACTGATGTTATGAAGCCAAACAAATGGCAATACTGCAAGGGCAACTACAAGAATCACATAAATAACCAAAAGTCCTTCCATTTAAAACCTCCTTTTAAAATTTTCACATTAAAATTATAATGGAATGGAGGAAAATATGGAAACAATTCCAACGATTTATAAAAACCTATGTCCAAACTGCGGAAATGATATTGATGACGAAAGGTTAAAATTAGGGCTAACATGTAAAGTATGTCTTGAAAAAATTGTCCCAAAAGAACAAATCTGTAATTACCTTAAAATCGATCAATTTCAGCCTGTTTGTAATTTAAGAACACATATGCAAAGATTCAAAAAGACATTCGAAAACATTACAGGCTTTACACTATCCTCACTTCAGGAGATGTGGGCAACAAGGTTTTTCCTCGATAACTCCTTTGCACTCATTGCCCCAACGGGAATTGGCAAAACAACATTTGGGCTTGCGCTTTCAAAATACATCTCAGAAAATAACATTGGTTTTGTGTATCTAATTTTCCCAACAAACATCCTTGTAAAACTTGCAAAAGAAAAGTTATTAACTTTTGGAATTGAAGAAAACGATATCATCGCGTATGACTCAAATCTCCCCAAAAATACGCTTGAAGTTCTTAAATACCGCATCCAAGAAGGAGATTTTAAAATCCTCATAACAACTACAAACTTTCTATATAAAAACTTTGATATTGTGCCAAAAGGTCTTTACTCCCTTGTACTAATTGACGATGTTGATTCAATACTCAAGAATTCAAAAAATATCGACAAAGTGCTAAAACTCTTGAACTTTAACGATAATGATAT
The DNA here is from genome assembly GCF_049967455.1 of Caldisericum sp. Lineage (NCBI taxonomy): Bacteria > Pseudomonadati > Caldisericota > Caldisericia > Caldisericales > Caldisericaceae > Caldisericum > Caldisericum sp. Next base: position 5,699 of record NZ_JBMFSR010000020.1, read on the forward strand.
AGAAAAAGCACTAAAACTCATTGATCTTAAGAGGCTTTCAATTAAAAATAAGGTTAACCCACAAACATTACAAAGTGCAATTGAAGAAGTAAACAAAATTAAGGAAAAAAGGAAAGGTGTTTTAATCGTTTCATCTGCAACAACAAACCCGAAGTCAAAGAAAGTTTTACTCTTTAGAGAACTCCTTGACTTTGAAGTAGGGCGTGTTGTCTCAACCTTGAGAAACGTAGTCGATGCGTACAAAATTACACAGGATGACCTTACAAAAGCTGCTCTTTCAGAAATTAAGAAATTAGGAAAGGGTGGTCTTGTATTTTTAAATGCAGATTACACAAAAGAAGATCTTGAAAAATTCGTGCAATTGCTCAATAAAAATGGCGTAAAGGCAGCTTCCTATGAAAACCTTGCAAAAGTCTTAAAGGATTTTAAAGAAGGAAATCTTGATGTACTTGTAGGATTTTCCACTTACAGAAATCCACTTGCAAGAGGCATTGACCTCCCATCAGTTATAAGGTATGCACTCTTTTTAGGTGTTCCAAAGATGAAGTTTTCGCTTAGCACAACGGAGGGAAATAGAGGCATATACTATGCAATTCTTTTGCTTATTCCACATATTACAAGAAAGAAAATCCTTCCTGAATCTGAAATGACAAAAATCTTTAGACACCTGAACATTCTTAAAAGATACTCAAATTTTGTTGAAGAGGGTATCGAAAGTCCTTATCAAAAGGCCTATAATGAAGCAATAAATTATTTCAAGGAACTACTTAATAGAGAAGATATTTTAAAAATTGTAGAAGAAACTCCTGATATTGCCCTTCACAGGAAAGGGAATGAACTTTCATTCATAGTTGTCGATATCACAGGCTACATACAGGCATCTGGAAGGACTTCACGCCTCATAGCAACAGGACTTACAAAAGGACTTTCTCTCATTTTGACAAATGATTTCAAAACGCTCTCAGTCTTAAGGAAAAAACTCAAATGGTTTATTGGAGAAGGAGATTTATTACCTTACGAGAGTCTTGACCTTGAAAGCATCCTTAGAGAAATTGATAACGACAGAGCACTTGCACAAAAAATAGAAAGTGGGTTTATCCCAAAAGAAGGTTTGAAGTTTAACACAAAACTCGTAATTGTTGAGTCTCCTAACAAGGCAAGGACAATTGCGTCTTTCTACGGTAAACCAGTAAGAAGGCGCATTTTAAATCTTGATGCATTTGAAATCATCATGAAGGACACAATCCTTACAATTGCTGCATCAAAGGGGCATGTCCTTGACCTTAACAAAACAGAAGGGTATTTCGGAGTTTTAAAGAATGGTGAAACATTCATTCCAATTTTTGAGCCAATTGATGAAGATAGAGAAAACATACTTAAGGCACTTAGGAGATTATCCTTGGAAGTTAATGAAGTTCTTCTTGCATCTGATCCAGATACAGAAGGAGAAAAGATAAGTTATGACCTTTTCCTTAATCTTTCGCCATATGCAAATAACATAAAAAGAATCGAATTCCATGAGATTACAAAGTATGCATTTGAAAATGCAATAAGAAACTCAAGAGAATTAAATATTAAACTTGTTAAGGCACAATTTTTAAGAAGGATTGCAGATCGATTTGTAGGCTTTACAGTTTCTCAATACATCCAGAAAGAAAAGGCTTTAAAAACACTTTCAGCAGGAAGAGTGCAAACGCCAGTCCTTGAATGGATTGTTAAAAGAGGAATTGAGGCATCAAAAAAATACCCTTATTTAAGAGTATTCTTTAATTCGAAGATGGTTGAATTCAAGCTTGAAAGACCAATAAATAAAGAAGAGCTTGATAATATTAATGAGATCTCAGTAAAAATCCTTGAGACAAAAGATGAGAGAGTTTTTGTAAAGCCATTTGAAACCTACACGCTCTTAAAGGAGGCATCTAATAAACTAAAACTGCCCGTATACACAACCATGCAACTTGCCCAAGATCTCTTTGAAATGGGATTAATTACCTATCACAGAACTGACAGCATAAGAGTAAGCGATGCAGGTGTTAGAATTGCAAAAGAATACATAGAAGAACATTTTGGAAACGACTTTTTAAGCATCAGAACATACTCACAAATTGGCGGCGCACATGAATGCATTCGTCCCACAAAGGCAATGGATGTAGAAGATTTAAAGTCATACCTTACAATAAACACTATTTTAGGAATCACTCCACTTCACCTAAAACTCTACGATCTCATCTTCAGGCAATTCATTGCATCGCAAATGAAAGAGACGGTTTTGGAAGTTGGAAAAGTCTTGTTCTCACTTACTTTTGATGACCTTGTGCTTCAAAAAGAGGAAGACTTGAATATCAAAATTGTCCATGAAGGTTTTAATAAAATTTTACCTGTTGAGGTATATCCAATTGCTGAGGGAAATATACAAATTACAAATAAAATCCTTATAAGAAGAAGTGAAGTTCCATTTTATACGCATGCAACAATAATTCAAGAGATGCAAGAAAAAGGAATCGGTAGGCCATCCACATATGCGATCACAATTGAAAAGCTCATTGCAAGAAAGTATGTTATAGATAGAAAAGGTTTCTTAATTCCAACAAAACTTGGCATAGAAGTCTTAAACCTTATAAAGAAAAACAAAAAAATCTCACCTTTTGTAAGCGAAGAATACACGAAAGAGCTTGAAAAAAGAATGGATGAAATTGAACTTGGCATTCACGACTATAACAAAGAGATAGAAAAAATTTTCTACGACCTTGAACTTGAAAAATTGAAGGAAACAACAAGCTTAATACTGGAAGATTGAGTAATGTTTACTAAAGTTATGTTATAATTGAGTTATGGAAGAAAAATTTAATGAAATCGCAAATGAGTATGACAAATGGTTTGAAACTCCAGTTGGGCGCATCGTAAAAGAATTGGAATTAAATGCTCTTTTAGAGGCGATGGGAGAAATTAAAGGCAAAAAGATACTTGAAGTTGGTATAGGAACTGGTTTATTTGCTATGGAATTTAGAAAAAGAGGAGCAGATGTAATAGGTATTGATCCTGCGGAAAATATGCTTAAGATTGCAAAGTCTCGCGGTTTTGAAGTAAAGTTTGGTTATGGCGAAGCAATTCCATTTGAGGAAAATTCTTTTGACATTGTCTTGTCTATGACATCAATGGAAAATTCAAAAAACCCTGAAAAATTTGTGGGTGAAATGGTGCGTGTTGCAAAGCCTGAAGGTAAAATTGTTGTTGCAGTCTTGAATGCAATTTCTCTCTATGGCATATCAAGAAGGATAAGAGGATTATTTGATCCGAATGATCTTTTTAAAGGAATGCATTTCTATAATTTTTGGGAACTTAAAAACCTCTTGAAGAAACACTTATGTAATGTGGAAGTAAATTCTTCCGTTTTCTTTAATCCATCACCTCCAAAGTTTATTCTGGATAGGGCAAATGCACTTGAGAAATTTGGAAGAAAATATCTTAAGCCCTTCGGGGCATTGCTTATAGGAGGAGGCATAAAATGCTTATAACTGCACAATTTTCAGTATATCCTTTAAAGGTAGAAAATTACGGCGATTATGTGTATGAAGCAGTTCGTATCGTGAAAAGTTTTGGCCTTGATGTTACAGTTGGGGCAACAAGTTCTGTTACATACGGGGATTCTGAAACAATTTTTAAGGCATTTAATGAAGTTATAAAGCAGTTTGAAGGTAAAGTTCATTTTGTTTTCGTGATAACACTTTCAAATGCGTGCCCTAAACCATAAGTAGGTGCTAAAAATGGTATTTTTCTTTTATCCATCAAGAGAAACTCTTGAAGTAAGTTTAACGGGGACTGCATGTTCTCTTAACTGCAATCACTGTAATGCTCGGTATCTTTCGAGAATGAAAACAAAAGAGCAAATCCTTGAAATTCTTGAAAATCATCCAGGAAGGTTTAAAAGCATTCTCATTTCAGGTGGCTCAACAAAAGATGGAAAGGTGCCTATACTTGAACATATGGACTTTATAAAAAAGGTACACTCTATGGGACTTAAATTAAATTTCCATACAGGACTGCTAAGTGAAGAAGAGATAAGAGCAATAAAACCTTATGTTGAAAGAATATCCTTTGATTTTGTTTATGATGATAGAGTAATTCAAGAGGTATATCATTTAAAGGACAAAACAAAAGAAGATTTTGAAAAAACTTACCTTCTTATGAGAAGAATTATTGGAGGGCGTATTGAAAATGAGGAAGGTCTTCCACAGTCCCGCGTTGTGCCGCATATAACATTGGGAATCAAATGTGGTGAGATTGACGAAGGAGAAGAAGATACAATCGACGAACTTGCATTTATAAAGCCAACACTTATAGTAATAGATGTCTTTATTCCAACAAAAGGAACCCCTTTTGAAAATTGTCCTGTACCAGATTTAGACAAAGTATTAAAAATGGTTGATAAAGCCTATAGAAGGACATCACGCACAACTACACTTTTTTTGGGTTGTATGAGACCATTTGGAGAATATAGAGAACGTCTCGATGTTGAGGCATACAAGTTGGGCGTAAAGGGATTTGTCCTTCCATCAAAATCTTTAAGAGACCTTGTAAAAGAACAGGGGGAAGAAGTGAGGATTTTCAATGAATGTTGTGCCCTTATCTAAGGAAGAGGTACTTAAAAAAGACATAAGAGTTTCAATTGGAAGCCTCGCATTGCTTGGATTAAGGAATGTAAAAGTTTTTGCAAAGCCTACAACTATTTACCTAATGGTTGAGGAACATTGTTTATATAATTGTCTTTACTGTGCACAGGCAAAAGAATCAAAGGCAAACTTTGAAAATCTATCGAGGGTAACCTGGCCTAAAGAAAAATTTGAAAATGTGCTTGATGCACTCATAAAGCACAAAGATGACTACAAGAGGATTTGCTTTCAAGTTGTAAATGGAAAAAACTACTACGAAAATCTTATAGGGTTCTTAAAAGTCTTAAACGATGCAGAATTAAATGTCCCAATCTCAATTTCAATAAGAGAGCCAAATATTAATCGCATAAGAGAGCTTTTTTCTCTGGGAGTAGAACGCATTGGCCTTCCCATTGATGTTGTTTCAAAAGAAGACTTTTCTAAAATTCGAGGGGGAAATTTTGAAAAGACATTTTCCTTTATTCTTGATGTAGGAAAAGAATTTAAAGGAAAAATTACAACTCATATTATTGTTGGATTGAATGAAACAGATTTTGAACTATACGATGCAATGAAAAAGTTCTTTGATGGTAATGTGCTTGTATCGTTGTTTTCATTCACACCTGTTAAAGGAACACTGTTAGAAAAACATCAAAAAGTCCCAATCGGACGATACAGGAAGTTCCAATTTATAAGGGCACTGTTTTTTAAGCGTATTCCTTTTGAACCAATTTTTGAAAATGGCATACTAATAGGTGCTAAAATCGATTTCACGAAAGAAAAGATTCTTGAGCTTGTTACGGACCCTTCAAACTACATAACTCAAGGATGTCCAAATTGCAATAGACCATTCTATAACGAAACACCTACAGGACCTCTCTACAATTTTCCTGTGAAGCCAGAGGATACAAGCTTTGTCTTCAATGACTTTGTTAAAGTAGTTATTGATGGAAAAGTCTTCTTCAAGTGATAGTAGAACTGTTAGGAACTTAATACTTCTTCTTGAAAGTGGAACATTCTTACACGACATCGGAAAACTTTCAAGATACTTTATCACATCAAAGGCAAAAGACATAAAAGGACTCGATTTTCACGGACAAATTCTTTACATTGATTTTTCGCTTAAAAGAATCCCAGAAACCTTGTGGAAATTTCTCAATGTTGAGGTATATGAACTCCTTCAAATTGACCCTCAAACTTTGCCATTTGAAACTGATTTTTACCTAATCCATATGATTTGCGCTCATCATGGTTGCAATAGATGTCTCAGAAACCCTCCGTGTAATCTTAAAGACAAAATTGAGGACTACAAAATTATGGAACTTCTCAAAACTCTTGACCATATGGATGCGTCAAACCCACTTGATTCTCGGAAACAGGGATATAAAGAGGTATTTATTGATAGATTTTTTGAAATGAAAGAAAGAGTTGAAATTGAGAAACTTGATTCTCTAAGGATTGAACTTTATAATAAACTTAATTCTGCACTTATTGAGGCAGGATTTGGAAGCAAAAATTTTGATATTATTTCCTTTAGAAGGAAGCTCTTTGAATACCTAAAAGAACCTTTCTTAAAAACTCTTTCTGAAACACGCCTTTTTGCAAACGACATAACGTTATTTGATCATTCACTTGCTACTTCAACACTTTTTAAGATGTATCTAAGCGCGTATTTTAGATTCGGTATGCCTTTCCCAAAGAATTTTTCAGAAGTGAAATATTCGTTTGCTAAGTGCTATTCAACAAGCAAAGCGCTTATTGAAGAAGATTTTGCATTGTCAAATGTTATCATTGCAAATAACGATTTTATTGTATTTCCATATCCAGGACTTTCAAACAAAAAAATTAGAAAAGGGCTTAAAGAACTTATTAACGATTTTGAAGTGATAAGAGACCCTTACGATCTTTTTCCAAAATATAAGGAATACTTGCTGTCCCTTAAGGTAAAAAATGTAGAGGACATAAAAGAAGACTACACTTATAGTAAGGCAATTAGAGATGTTAAAAAAGTCATATACTTTGCACTCCTTAAAGAAAAGGAAGAGTTGTCAAAAAAGCTTAAAAGCTTTACAAGACACATAAGAAATGTTTCAAATGGCGTTTTGAAAGATAGAATAAATTTTATAAAATTTCTCAAAAAACTTGTAGAATTAAAGCGTCTTAAAAAACACTTAGACGCAAAGCCAACAATCGAAGAAATAAGAAAATTTTTAAAAGTGCATTCATCAAAGGAGATCGAGCCTCAAATTGAAGAGTATTTTGACCTTATCACTTCACCTATAAGACCCCCATCGCCAATTGAGATGTCAAAGATGTTTTTGAGATATTATAGAAAAACTCACTCTTACAAAAAAGTTCTCAATCACTTTGTTATAACAAGACCAATGACTTTAGGAAGAATAATTGCATTTAACCGCATCATACAAGCTAAACAAACAGAAACGCTTAAGAATTAACCCGCTTCAAATCGTCCCTTTGAGAAGGATAAATTATCATAAAATTGTCTAATTCTTCCTTTGAAAAAGGAAAAACATATGTCAAAATACTTTTTAGGGGAAATGGATACAGAAACTCTTAAAGAAGTGATTTATACAAATTAGAAATGCATAAAAAGGTTGGAAGAAAAAAGAATTCCTAAAGGCAACCCCTTCTGATTTTGAAAATGGCATTCTTACAACCGAAAAAAGGTGATACTGAGACGAAGCTTTTCTGAATTCTTAGCAATGGGGGTTTCAAGGAGTCGTACTTTGCAAAAATTAGTCTGAAAGAAAGATCCTTAAAGAGTATTTTGAGGCGATGTTTTTTAAAGATCTCGTTATAAGGTATGAGATGAGAGACACAGCTCTTTTAGATTTGCTTATTAATAATTTCTCTATACTAAAACCTTTTTAAGATATTGTCCTGTATAGGACTTGGGATTATTTGCAATCTCCTCAGGTGTACCTGTTCCCACAATATAGCCACCACGCTCTCCCCCTTCGGGGCCAAGGTCAATAATATAATCTGCCGACTTAATTACATCAAGATTATGCTCGATTATGATAACAGTATTCCCCTGATTAACAAGTCTTTGAAGAACATCAATCAACTTATGAACATCCGCAAAATGCAAGCCTGTTGTGGGCTCATCGAGGAAGTAAACAGTTCTTCCTGTCCCTCTTTTTTGAAGTTCTGCTGCAAGTTTTACACGTTGTGCCTCTCCACCTGAAAGTGTAGTTGCAGATTGCCCCAATTTTATGTAGCCCAAACCTACATCATCAAGAAATTGAAGTTTTCGCTTTATTTCAGGAATATTTTCAAAGAAAGATAATGCTTCTTTAACGCTCATTTCAAGAACATCTGCAATACTTTTTCCCTTGTATTTTATTTCAAGAGTTTCTCTGTTGTATCTTTTTCCGTGGCACACCTCACAAGGCACATAAACATCAGGTAAAAATTGCATTTCAACTTTTATATAGCCATTTCCCTCACAAGCTTCACACCTTCCACCGGGGATATTAAAACTAAATCTTCCTGCCTTATATCCCCTTGCCTTTGCTTCGGGTAAACTTGCAAAAAGCTCTCTTATGGGAGTAAATGCTCCAGTGTAGGTTGCAGGATTTGAACGGGGTGTTCTCCCAATGGGAGATTGGTCAACCATCACTACCTTGTCAATATATTCAACACCTTCGATTTTGTCATGTTTTCCTGGTTCTTCCTTTGATTTGTAGAGTTTCTTCATAAGCGCCTTGTAAAGAATATCATAAATGAGAGTTGACTTTCCGGAGCCTGAAACACCTGTAACACAAATAAATGTATGAAGAGGAAATTGAACATCAATATTTTTGAGATTATGTTCTCTTGCACCTTTTACAACAAGAAATTCTCCGTTCCCTTTTCTTCTTTCAGTTGGGACTGGAATTTTCAATTCACCTTTCAAATATTGCCCTGTTAAAGATCTTTTTTCATTTATAATATCCTGAAGTGAACCAGTTTTTACGACATAGCCACCCTCTTCGCCTGCACCAGGACCAATGTCTATGATGTAATCTGCTTCCCTTATTGTTTCTTCGTCGTGTTCAACAACAATTACAGTATTGCCAAGATCCCTTAATTCCTTTAAAGTATTCAAAAGTTTATCAGTATCTCTTGGATGAAGCCCAATTGATGGCTCATCAAGGACATATAAAACTCCCACAAGCTTTGAACCAACTTGTGTTGCAAGACGAATCCTCTGCGCTTCACCTCCTGCAAGAGTTTCCGAAGGTCTATCCAAAGTAAGGTAAGAAAGTCCCACATCAAGCAAAAACTTCAATCTATTTTTTATTTCTTTTATTATTTGATGAGCAATTAATCTCTCCTTTTCTGTGAGTTTCTTTTCAAGGTTTAAGAAAAACCTATACGCATGCCCTACAGACATACTCGTTAAATCTGCAATATTTATGCCATCAACTGTAACTGCAAGGGCTTCAGGTTTGAGTCTTTTTCCGTGGCAAACAGGACACTCAACTCGTCTCATAAATTTTTCGTATTCCTCTTTCATACTTTCAGATTCAGTTTCGTTGTATCGCCTTTTAAGGAGATTTACAACTCCTTCAAAATAAGTTGAAAAACTATAAACCTCACCATTTTTTGATGTAATTCTTACGGGCATTTTTCCCTCAGTTCCATAAAAAATCAAGTCAAGCTCATCTTTTGAAAGCTCTTTCAAAGGCTTGTAGGTATCGATGCCGTATCTTTTTGCAGCTTGCAAAAGAATTTGAAAGGTGTATGTATCAAAGCCTCTAAAACCTGGAATCTGTATTGCGCCTTCTTCAAGGGATAAATTCCAATCGCGCACAATCAAATCTGGATCTGGTTCAATTTTAAAGCCAAGTCCCATACACTCTGGACATGCTCCGTACGGTGAATTAAAAGAAAATAATCTTGGCTCAATTTCTTCAATTGAAAACCCACATACAGGACAGGCAAACTTTGAAGAGTATAGATATTCTCTTCCATCTTCATCTCTTACCTTTACAACCCCCTCCCCTTCTTGAAGCGCAAGCTCAATTGAATCCTCGATACGACTTTTTTCTTCAGAAACTACAACAACTCTATCAACAACAAGATCAATATCGTGTTTTTTGTTTTTGTCAAGAGGAATCTCTTCCTGCAAAGAATACATATTTCCATCCACACGCACCCTTACATACCCTTTTTTTAGGTATTTTTCAAAAAGCGCCTTATATTCACCTTTTCTTCCCCTCACAAGCGGTGAAAGAATTTCAATCTTTTTATGCTCAAGATTTTTAAAAATCTGCTCTACAATTTCATCGGGTGTTTGTTTTTTAATTTCAGTGCCATCATTTGGGCAGTGTGGAACACCAATACGTGCATAGAGAAGCCTCAAATAATCGTAAATCTCGGTCATTGTGCCAACGGTTGAGCGAGGGTTTTTGCTTGCACTCTTTTGATCTATTGCAATTGCAGGAGAAAGTCCCTCAATTACATCGACATCGGGCTTTTCCATAAGCCCTATAAATTGCCTTGCATAAGCCGAAAGAGATTCTACGTAACGCCTTTGACCTTCTGCGTAAATTGTATCAAAAGCAAGAGAAGATTTTCCCGAGCCAGAAACACCTGTTATAACAATAAGTTTATTTCTAGGGATGGTAAGGGTGATGTTCTTGAGATTATGAACCCTTGCTCCCTTTATAAATATGTCATCTCTCATAATCTGAAATCCAAATAAAGAAATATACGAAAACTATTACTGATATATAATTCAAAATAATAGGAATTATAATTTGGGAACTCGCAATGGCACCAAATACAGAAACTACTGCAACAATAATGGAATAAATGCTTCCAACTGTTGTAGCAGCCCTAAAGTATTTCTTGAAGTCAAAAAGACTCCTTTTAATAGCTTCAAAAAATGGATATTTGGTTAATTCAAAGGGAAGTCTTGCAAAAAGCACCATAGGAATTAACTGGCTTACAAAAATTAGAAGAATGACAACGTGAATATCCTCAAGGCGGTTTAATACAGGGACCATTACGAAGTAGTTAATAATAAACTTCAAGGCAACAATTGTAAGAATTCCATAGAAAGGGGCTATTTGGGAAAAGTTTTCAACAAACGGAATGCTTGCAAGAAATATTGTTTCAATACCAATATAGGTTATCGGAAGAAAAATATTGAAAACCTGTGATAAGAAATCTGGCATAGTTGATGCAAGTAGCCTTAATATAAAAACAATTGAATTTAACAAAAGCGATATTAAGAAAAGCTCTTTCACATCATTCTTTTCAATAAGGGTAATTAAAAGAAGAATTAATGAACTTAAAATATATTGACCTAATATCGTAAGTGTTGAGCCTACAAATGAAATTTCTGTTTTAAAACTCAAATATTGATTTAGAATTGAAGTAAGCGTTGGGATAAGCGCAACAAGCAGCGCCTCAAAAAAAATTCTTTTAGATACCTTAATAGTTTTGTCCATTTTTTAACTCCTGCAAATAATAATTATAAGGTAATTTATACTTTTTACAAGTATTTTTGAAAAATTTTGCTTTGAAAATTTTCGACACTCTTTCCATATTATTAAGTGAGAAAAATTGTTTGAATTGGAAAAATTTCAGAATTTTGTATATTTGTATATAATTATAAAAATTTATTATTTATGGTAAGTTGGGGTGAAAAATGTTAGAAAATATTTTTAGAAAGAAAGGAAAAAATTTATTTATTACAAGTTTTTTTGGCTCAAAGGAGTTTTTGTATTTTTACATTCTTCATCTTCTTAATGAAAGAGATATGTATGGTGAAGAAATTTCTAAGGCAATACTCATTGTTTCAAGAGGTATGTGGTATCCAAACCCGGGCTTCATATACCCAGTGCTAAAAAAATTAAATAGTAGTGGCTTTATAAAGGGCGACTGGATTATAGGGGAGACAAAGCATCCACGCCTTGTTTATAAGATTACCGAGAAAGGTAAAGCTTATTACAGAAATTTGAGAAAGGATTGGAAAGAAGGAATAAAAGAGTTTATCGAAATCCTAAAATTAATTGATGAGGAGGATTTATTATGAAAGTGGGAGTTGTATCAGACATCCATGGCGATTTTTTGTCGCTTAGGGCAGTTTTTTCGGAGTTTGAAAAATTAGATGTAAAACTTGTGCTCGTTTTAGGTGATGTGCTTTACCATGGGCCCAGAAATCCAATGCCTGAGGGATATAATCCAATGGGAGTTTCTGAGCTAATAAACAATGCTCCCTTTAACTTTATCTTTGTTAAAGGCAACTGCGATGCCGATGTAGACCAGCTTGTAATAAAATATCCAATGCTTCAAGAGTTTGCACTTGTGCATATCGAAGGGACTACACTTCTTTTAACGCATGGAGATAAAATTGAAAACTTTGAAGAGTTCATGAAAAAATATAAAGGTATAAAAGCACTTCTAACGGGACATACGCATATACCAGTTGTAGAAGAAAATAAATTTGGGTTGCATATTAATCCAGGCTCAATAAGTTTACCAAAAGATTCTTCTAAAAAGTCCTTTGCAATTCTTGATATCGAAAAGGACAAATTTCTTGTGGAATTTAAGGAGATAACATGATAACGATAACAATTGCAAATCAGAAGGGTGGAGTTGGTAAAACAACAACCGCAGTTAATCTTGCCTCTTTTATTGCAAGAAAAAACTTTAAAACTTTACTTATTGATCTCGATCCACAGGCAAATTCCTCGTTTGTATTTCTTGAGAATCCAACAAATATAAGCACCTATTCAGTTTTTGTAGAGGAGAATACAGATCCTGTGAAAATTATCCACGAAACTTCTGTTCCAAATCTATTTTTAATGCCATCTTCAATTCACCTTGCGAAAGTAGAGCGTGCACTTTCTGGCGTTTTCGATGCACCACTTAAATTAAGAAAAGTTATTAGTAAAATTGCAAATATGTTTAGCTTTGTTATTATTGACACACCCCCTTCTTTAGGACTTCTTACGGTAAACGCCCTTACAACCTCTGATTATGTAATAATTCCAATTACCCCATCGCCTTGGGCACTTGAAGGTGTACAAGACTTTTTGGATACATTTGAAGGCGTCAAAGAAACATTTAATGAAAAGCTAAAAATTTTAGGAGTTTTAATAACCATGTTTGATACAAGGACTACCCTTTCAAAGGATGCCTCTCTAAAAATAAAGGAACTTTTTGGAGATCTTGTTTTTGAAGAACCAATCGGGAGAAGTGTTCGCCTTGAGGAAAGTCCTGCCTTTAGAGAGGATATCTTTGCCTTTGCGCCAGATTCAAAAGGTGCACATGCATATATGCTTTTTGGAGAAAGTGTCTTAAAAAGATTAGGAAAGTAGGTGAAAAATGGAACCAAAAAAGGGTTTACCAAAAGATTTTAATTTACGTTTTGATAAAGGCTATGTTGAAGAACTTGTAAATGAAAAGATTCAGGCAAAAGTAATTGAACTGAATGTTAGAGATATAGTTACAGATCCAAATCAACCAAGAAAAACTTTTAATGAAGAGAGCTTGAAGGAACTTGCCGAAAGCATCGAAAGACATGGCGTTTTAGAGCCAATTCTCGTGCGTAAAGTTGGCACAAAGTATATGATTGTTGCAGGAGAAAGAAGATACAAAGCAACACTTCTTCTAAAAAAAGATACAATACCTGCAATCGTAATTGATCCAAAAAGCGACAGCATCGTAAGGGAAATCCAGATTGTTGAAAATTTACAACGAGAAGATATATCACCCATAGAGAGAGCAAAGGCAATTTACGAATACCTAAAGCCATATGCAAAGGATAAAAATGTTAAAACACTTCTTATTAACTACAGGATGGGAAGAAATGTCCCTGAAGATTTTGCGCTCACTGTGAGCGCACTATGTAAGGCAATAGGAAAAACACCAATTACACTAATAAGGTGGATAAGTTTGCTTGATTTACCAGAGGACATTCAAAAAAAGATTGATGACCCTAACTCTCCTTTAACTTCAAGGCATGTTGAAAGTCTTCTTAAAGTAAAAGATCTTGATGTTATTAAAAAGGTTGTAAAGATTATTGAGGAAAATGAACTCTCCTCTCACGATGTAGCAAATGTAGTAAGCACTTTTAAGCATTTCAAACCTGCAACGCTTAAAGGTGCAATAAAAAATGTTGAAAATACAATAAATTTAATAGATTTCATTGATGATAAAAATAGAAAAAATTTAAAAGAGGAGCTAAAAACTCTCAAAGATCTGGTAAATGAACTTGAAGACAAATTAGGGGACTGACGGTGGACTTGTGGTTATTTCTGGAGAAATGTTTCCAAAACGCACAAGATACTTTCCATTTGGAAGTTCTGCATAAATAACATAGTTTGAACCATCTTTTGAACCATAGTAAAGCCCCAAGCCAAAAGGATTTTGCATATTCATAAGACTTTCGGGACGGAGAATATACTCTATACCTCCGCTTTCTCCCAGCAAAGTTTTGTTTTCCTTTTTGTTTATAAAAGCGTTTATCCCAAGTAGCTCTCTTGCAAGAAGAGATGTTGGAGCTTTACTATCAACCAAATATCCAAATTGTTCAGCTTGCACAACAGGATAAGGGTAAACACCCCAATCTTGTTTGTAATGTTCAAGGTCTCTTGCAAGGGAATCAAAGTTTGATAAGAGTTGCGCAATACGACCTCTATTTATGATATTTCCAAAAACAGGAACTGCAATCCCAGTAAGGATTATAATAATCGCAATTACAATCATTAATTCAATAAGAGTGAAGCCCTTTTTATTTTTCAAACCGATCATTTTCATAGACATTTGCGCTTCTTGAGTATCCCTTTTTCTCCCAATAACCTGGAATATCCTCTTCCATTACCTCAAACTCAACAACCCATTTTGCATCTTTATACGCATATTTCCCATTAACGACAAGCCTTAAAGGATATCCATTTGCAATATCGAGAGGCTTTCCGTCCATTTCATATGCAAGAAATGCATCATTACTCAAAAGAAAATCAAGAGGCAAATCGGTTGAATAACCATCAAGAGTCTTTACCATAACAAATTTTCCACTTGGCAAAATCGAGACATCTTCAAATAAAACTTTGGGATATACGCCTGAAAAAACAGGACCGAGATAGCTCCATCCATCAACACAATGAATATCAAATTGAACGCTTTCTTTATTCATATTAAAAATTTCTTTTAGAGAAATTACTTTTTCGCTCTTAATAAGACCAGTAATTTTAACAAAATAATTATCAATGTCAATTTCCTTAGGCTTTCCAAAAATTGAAATTGGATAAAGCCTTGCTGAAGGTTTTTGGCCTGGTGGCATTATAAATTCTCCCATTTTATCACCTCTACATATTATAATGGATTTACAATGTTTTAAAAGAAGGAGTTTAATGTTTTTTGAAAAAATTCATAAAGGAATCATTCTCTCTCCGCTTTAAATAAAAGATCCATTTAGCGAGTTATTATAGAGGCTTACAAACCAAATTTTCTTTCTGCACATTCAATAAAAGATCCCTCAGAAAGAAAATTCGTAGCTTTTACATACCTACATTAATCAAAAGAATCTACCCCCCTTCGAACTGCCCCAAAAGGAGGAGATTTCTCCATTAATCGAAGGGGTTAAAGCCCCCTTCGAACTACCCCCAAAAGGAGGAGATTTCTCAGTCGCTTTCGCTCCTTCGAAATGACAATTATT
>NZ_JBMFSR010000021.1:0-19200 GCF_049967455.1 Caldisericum sp.
CTCCCCCAAATAATAACTTTAATTTGGGGGTTAGTTAGAAAGGGGACACCCCCCTTTCTAATGGTTGATGGGGCTTTTACCCCTTCGAGTAATGAGAACCCTCTTTCATTTGGTGTATCTGCTATTAAATGCAGGAAAAAAATGAGAGAGAAGAAAGACTCTCTACAAACACATTAGAAAATAGTAAATATTAATCATTATGTTTAGTTGCAATTCTTCACATCGATTTGCAATGAATGACAAATTGGCGGAGTATAGTCACTTACAGGATTATCGAAATTGTAAATCTTTTCCTTGTTATGCCTTTCCTCTTAAATGTATAAAGTCAGCGTCGGTAATAAGGACATTGGCTAAATCGCCAGGATGAACCTCAAAACTACTTTCAAAAATCACAAGTTTATCTTGCGGGATTCTTCCAAAAGCTTTGTTTCCTTTTACATTTTCAACAAGCACTTCATAAGTACCACCAATATATGCCTTGTTCTTCTCAAGACTTATTTCATTTTGTATTTTAAGAAGGTAGTTAAGTCTTTCTTTTTTTGTTTTTGGGTCAATCTGCCCTTCCATCGTTGCTGCAGGTGTATTAGGACGTTTTGAATAAGCTGCGATAAAACTTTTATCAAATTGAACGGTTTTAACAAGATTAATAGTTTCAAGGAAATCTTCTTCTGATTCGTTTGGGAAGCCTACAATAATATCAGTTGTAATTGATGCTTCAGGAAATTCTTTCTTAATTGTTTCAATTATCTCAAGGTAATGCTCTTTTGTATATCCTCTTTTCATAAGAGACAGTATCTTATTTGATCCTGACTGAACAGGCAAATGGAAATGAGGCATAAGAGTGTCAATTCGGCGCATTCTTTTTACAAGTTCCTTTGTAAAATAAGCTGGATGTGGTGTAAGATAACGTAATCTTTTAAGATTAGGAATACGACCAACTTCTTCAAGAAGTTCAATAAAACCTTCCTGCTTTCCTAAATCGTAACCATAATGATTTATATTTTGACCTAAGAGAACTATTTCTTTTACCCCTTGATCAACAAGACTTTTTACTTCGTCCAATACTTCATTAATTGGTCTCGATTTTTCACGTCCTTTTGTTGCAGGTACAATACAATAAGCGCAAAAACTGTTACAACCAAAAATGACAGGAACATACGCAAAAACTCTGTGAACCTCAACCTTATTAAGCGAATTATTAGCATTTAAATATTTTGAAAGCTCGCTTCTCAATTCATTAACACGCTCATAAATAAGTTCATAACCTTTCGAAAGCATAAAAAGGCTATCACGTGCAACTTCTTTAATTTTTCTCTCCTTGATGGATGCAACACATCCTGCTACGATTACATAAGGCCTTCCGTATTTTTCGTAAAGAGACCTTGCATATCCTACTGAACTTATGAGTTTTTGCTCGGATTTTTCTCGCACAGCGCAGCTATTAAAAAGTACAATATCTGCTTCCTCAATACTTGAAACCTCGACCAATCCAAAATCGTAAAATACTTCTCTAAATTTTTCACTTTCGTATTCATTCATCTGACATCCAAAGTTAACTATGGCAAATGTCCTCATAGATTTTAAACAATTCTCCTCTCAAAACTTCTTTATAAGCTCTATCTATTGAAAGATTATTTTCGCTTGCAAATCTTTCAACTTCACTAAACCTCACTTTGGTTTTTTTCCATAATCTTAAAATTTCAATGTATTTTGGTAAAATCTCTTCCTCAAAATTTGCAACAATGTTTAGCAACAGAAACTCAACCTTATCTTTTTTACGGTAAAACGCCTCAAACAAACTTTCAAAATTCGGAATTATTTTTTCATCAATATATTCTATATACTCTAATTCTTTTTCTGTTAATCCAAATCTGAACTGTGGATACTCTTGACCCAGAAAATAAGCCTTGAGGATATCAAGATATGTTGAATCTTTATTCAAATTCCTTCGAAGATCTGGAAGCAATTCTGAAAAATGGATACGGCATAAAAACGAAAAATCAAAATCAGCAAACACTTGTATCAAAGCGTTTTTAATATCATCAATATCACCTTTCAAAAATTTCAAAAGTTCAAATCTTGCACGCTCTTTTTTTACGTTAAAATACAGATCTTTCGAATCTTTAAGAATATTTTTCGTGTTCTCTTCAATTTCAAGATGAAACTGCGACAAAAACCTGAACGCCCTCATAAAACGAACAGGGTCATCTCTTATTGAGTTAATTGAGCATACCCGCAAAATACCATCCTTAAGATCGTAAAATGATTTTGGATGTGAAATAATCTCTAAATTTCCCAAATTTAAGTAGATTGCATTGATTGTAAAATCCCTTTTTTGGATATCAGTCTCAAGATCAACATAGTAGGTAAAATCAAAAGTAAAACGATCAAAAAATACCCTATATAAAGGAAATATTTCCCTATTAAGAACTATATATTTGAGATTTGAAAGTTTTGTTGAAAGTAGATTGAAATCTTCTTTTGGTACAATAAAATCAAAATCAAAAAAATCTTTTTGAAGTAAGAAATCTCTTACAGCACCACCAACAAGATACGTCTTATGAGGGTTAAATAAGTTTTTAATAGTTTGAGGTATTAAATCAACAAGACTACCTAAATCTTTTTCCACTTTCCTCTTAAAATTTGGACTGCTTTTCCTGACGAATCAATATCAATCACAACAAAATGTAAAGTTGCATTTCCTTTTGCTGGTTCAAAGTTCCATGGCATACCTGTAATAAACCTTTTCAAGGCAACTTCTTTATCGAGACCAATTACCGAATCTTCAACGCCACACATTCCAACGTCAGTTATATATGCAGTACCTTTGGGGAGTATCCTTTCATCGCCTGTTTGGACATGCGTATGAGTGCCAATAACTGCTGAAACCCTTCCATCAAAATAAAAACCAAGAGCTTCTTTTTCTGCGGTTGCTTCCGCATGGAAATCAACGATAATATAAGGTGTTATTGATTTTAATTCCTCTATGATTTTGTCGCCAACTGAAAACGGCGAGTCAATTGGTTGCATCTCAACTCGACCCTGAAGGTTTAAAACTCCAACTTTAAAATCCTTTTTTTCAACAATAACATAACCTCTTCCGAGCGCTCCCTGAGGATAATTTGCAGGACGCAACAAATAAGGGAGTAAATAAAACTTATCCCAAAGAACTTTCTTATCGAAGGAATGATTTCCGCCAGTTATAACATCAATCCCATAAGAATGCAACTCAAGTGCAATTTCATAAGTGATTCCCGCACCATGTGCAGCATTTTCACCGTTTGCAATCACAATATGCGGATGATACTCATCTAAAATTTTTGGAAGTCCTTCTTTCACAGCTGTTCTTCCAGGTTCTGCAAAAATATCTCCTAAAAAAAGAACTCTCATTTTACACCTTTAAAAATATGGCTTTAAAAAATATGGCTACCCCATTGCTCTGGGTAGCCTGTCGAATATATTTCAATAATCTTATTTCTCCTTTGCTCCTTCCTTAGATGACTCAGTTTTTGTTTCTGCCTTTGCTTCTGTAGGTTGTGCTACGCTCTGTGCCTCAGTTGAAGCAGGTGCTACAACCTCTTCAGTTGTAGGTGTTACAACCGATACCACTACAGCATCTGGATCAGAGTAAATCTTAACCTTATCTCCAAGATTCAAATCTTTTACATAAATGACATCCTTAATATCAAGATTGGATACATCAACTTCAACCTTATCTGGAAGATCAGTAAGAAGTCCTTCAACCTCAATTTCGTGTAAAGATGGATCAAGGATACCACCCTTCTTTACACCAATTGCTTCACCAACAAAAGTTAAAGGAATTGTCATATAGACAGGTTTTGAGAGATCGACTGCTTCAAAATCAATATGAATTATATTTCTCTTAATTGGATCAATTTGAATCTCTTTTATAATTGAAGGATAAGTTTTTCCTTCAACATTTAAATCAAAAATTGCAGATCTACCAACTTCATGCTCAATTTTTGTAAAGTCCTTATAGTTTACCGCTACATAGAAGGTTTCGGTAATTTTACCATAAACAACAGCAGGTATCTTACCTTCTCTTCTTATTTTATTTGTATCACCCTTTGTTGTAACTTCTCTTCTTTCTGCATTTAAGGAAACTCTTTTCATATCTATTCCTCCTCAATAAACAATTTAGCTTTATATTATATCAAAAATTACTTTTTTTCAAAAAGTTCAGATACAGATTCATGCATTAATATTCTTCTTATCGCTTCAGCTATAAGTGGTGCAACACTTAAAACCTTTACCTTCTCAGGTAAATTTGGTCTGCTTAAAACGGGAAGAGTATCAGTTACAACAATTTCTTTTATTGGAGATTCTTCGAGATTTTTAAGAGAGTCTTGAGCAAATATGCCATGGGTTGCCGTTGCATAAACTTCTTTTGCACCGCGCCTTAAGACCTCATTTGCTGCACTTATAAGAGTGTTTCCAGTATGAATTGCATCATCAACAAGAATTACATTTTTCCCTTCAACTTCTCCAATGAGCCTTGAAGTTTCAACCTCCTCGGGGCTTAATCTCTTTTTTACAAATATCGCTTGCGTTGCATGTGGGATTTCTTGTGCAAATGCAGTTGCCCTTTGTACAGCACCTACATCTGGTGCCACAACAACTGGATTTTCAAGATTCTTTTCTCTAAAGTATTTTCCAAGAATTAAAACTGCCGTAAGGTTGTCAGTTGGAATATCAAAAAAACCCTGAATTTGTGCTGCATGCAAGTCTACCGAGATAACCCTTGTGGCACCTGCAGTTGTTATGAGATTTGCAACGAGTTTTGCAGAAATTGGCTCCCTCGATTTCGTCTTTCTATCCTGTCTTGCATAACCAAAGAAAGGAATTACAGCAGAGATGCTTCTTGCAGAGGCACGTCTTACAGCATCAATCATTATCAGCAATTCAAGTAAATTTTCTGCAGGCGTTTGTGTTGATTGAATTATAAACACATCTTTTCCCCTCACTGACTCAAGACACCTCACCTGTATTTCCCCATCAGGGAATCTTGAAACGATTGCTGGGCTTAGCTTCATGTTGAGATAAGATGCAATTGACTCTGCAAGAGGTACATTTGAGTTTCCTGTAAAAATCTTCACTTCGTCCATTGTAATGATCTCTTTAACCATTTTGCCCCTTCCTCCTCTTAACCCATCCAATTTTATTTACCTGTTGTGCTCTTGCTATTGCAAGAGAATCTTCTGGTACTTCTTGAGTTATAACTGACCCTGCTGCAGTATAAGCTCCTCTTCGAATAACAAGTGGTGCAACAAGAGTTGAATGTGAGCCAATAAATACATCGTCTTCAATGTATGTTGGATTTTTCTTATTGCCTTCAAGCCCTGAAAAATTACAGGTAATGGTGCCTGCCCCAATATTTACGTTTTTTCCAATAGTTGCGTCTCCAATATAAGAAAGATGCGGAACTTTTGCTCCCTCATCAAATTTTGACTTCTTTACCTCAACAAATGTACCAATCTTAACATTCTTAACGAGGAGATTTTCAGGTCGCACATAGGCAAATGGACCAATAGAGCAATTTTCACCAACATAAGAACTAAGAACAACCGATTGTTTAACAGTGCTTCCTTTGGATATATGAGAATCAACAATTTGTGCAAATGGCCCTATAACACAATTAGATTCAATTTTTGTCTTTCCCTCCAAAAGGCATCCTGGAAGAATTTCTGTATCATTCTCTATCTCAACAAAGTAATCGATCTTCTGGGTTTCAGGATTATGTATCGTAACACCGTTAAGCATATGCTTCTTTAAAATCTTTTCCTGAATTATTTTTTCTGCAATTGAAAGCTCATATCTATTATTTATACCATAAATTGGAAGCTTCTTTGGAAGTTTATAAACGGAAACCTTAAGACCTTCTTCCTTCGCAATCTTTAAAGCATCTGTAAGATAATACTCACCTTGGGCATTGTCATTGCTGATCTTTTCTAAAAGCTTTTTAAGTTGCTCAAATTTAAATAGATAAACACCTGTATTAATCTCTTTTATAACCTTCTCTTCATTTGTTGCATCTGTCTCTTCTACAATCTTCAAAAATTCATTTCCAATTCTTACAACTCTTCCAAGATTTGTTGGGTCATCAGATTCTGCGGAGATAAATGCAACATCAGAGTTTGTTTCCTTAAAGAAGTTATAAAAGCCAAGGATATCTTCTCTTTCAAAGAGTGGATTATCGCCTGTTGTTATAAGCACAAGGTCAGTATCAAGACCATCTATTGCAACCTTTACAGCATCACCTGTTCCAAGAGGTTTTTTTTGAACTTTTATTTCATAACCTTCAAAAATCTCTTTTGGTATTGCCTCATTTATCACAACGACTACACCGTTATCGGCAACATCCTTTACAGAATCAATTGCATAAAAAATCATTTCTCTTCCACAGATCTTATGGAGAACTTTCGGTAATTGTGAGTGCATTCTTTTTCCAATACCTGCACCCAAAACAATTGCTGATATCATTTAATTACCCCCAGTTTTCTTCCAATTTCAACAAACTTTTTTACTCCAAAATCAAGGTCATCTTTTGTATGTGAAGCTGATACCATAACTCTAATTCTTCCAGTTCCTTTTGGAACAGTTGGGTAAACAATACCCTGTGCAAAAACTCCTTCATCAAAGAGCATTTTGCTAAATTCCATTGCAGTTTTTTCTTCCCCAATTATAACAGGTGTAATTGGAGTTTGTGAATGTCCGATATTGAAACCGTATGATTTGAATTGCTCTTTAATATAATTTCCATTCTCCCAAAGTTTTTTAACCAATGAATCATCTCTTGAAAGGATTTCCACAACTTTTATTAGGGCAGATGTATCTGCAGGTGATAGAGGTGTTGAAAACAAGAATGGACGTGCTCTTTGCTTCATATATTCTATAAGAGTCTTATTTCCTGCAACATATCCCCCAATGACACCAAATGCCTTAGAAAGAGTGCCAACATCAATATCAATCTTCCCTTCAAGATGGAAATAATCAATTATGCCTCTTCCATGATCACCAAGCACGCCTTCACCATGAGCATCATCAACCATTGTAATTGCACTATATTTTTCGGCAAGCTCAACAATATCTGGAAGTGGTGCAATATCTCCATCCATACTAAATACACCATCTGTTACGATGAGTTTTCTTACGTTGTAGTCCTTGTAATCCTCAAGTTTTGCCTTTAAATCTGCCATATCAAGGTGCTTGTATCGGACAATCGTTGCCTTACTTAACCTACATCCATCAATAATTGAAGCGTGGTTTAATTCGTCAGAGAATATAAGGTCGCCTTCACCAACAACAAGAGGAATTGTTGCAATATTTGCAAGAATACCTGATTGAAGAAGAATCACTGCCTCCGCATGCTTAAATTCAGCAAGCTTTCTCTCAAGTTCCTCATGGAGCTTTAATGTGCCTGCAATCGTTCTTACAGCACCTGCACCAACGCCAAATTCTTTTACACCCTCAATTGCAGCGTTTTTTACCTCTTCGTTTGTTATAAGCCCAAGATAGTTATTTGCACAGAGATTAAGCATTTTTCTTCCATTAATTACAACCCATGGTCCCTGTGCACTTTCAAGTACACGTATTGTATTGTAAGTCCCCTTTTCCTTCAGTTCGTTAAGTTCTTTTTCTAAAAATTCAAATTTATTCATATTTTTTGCCTCCTTAAATTATGGATACAATAAAATTTTTCCTGATTGATGACTCTTCATGAGTTCTATACCTTTTTCAACTTCTTCAAGCTTAAATTCATGAGTTATTACAGGTGAGACATCAAGTCTCCTACTTCTAAGTAAATCCGAAACAATTTGCCAAGTTTCAAAAATTCTTCTCCCTGTAATCCCGTAGATTCGCAATTTTTTGAAAATTACATCGTCTGTAAGATTAATTTCAACACCGTTATCAAAAAGTCCTAAAAGTGAAACCCTTCCAAGAAATTTAGTAAGTTTTAATGCATCAGAAAGAGCAGACTTTGCACCAGACATTTCAAGGGAAACATCGACCCCAAGCCCGTGAGTTTCATTAAGCACAACTTCTCTGAGGTTTGTTTCTTTAGGATTAACCACAACATCTGCACCCATCCTTTTAGCTATTTCAAGGTGGTAGCTTGATAAGTCAGATGCAATAATTTTTGTTGCGCCAAATACTCTTGCAACGCCAATAGCAAGGAGTCCAATTGGCCCAGCACCTGTTACAAGAACAGTTTTTCCAGAGATATCCTCTGAAAGGACTGTGTCAACTGCATTTCCAAGTGGTTCTTGAATAGAAGCAAATTTATGTGGAATTTCCTTTGGATTCACCCAAGCAACACGCTCAGGAATTTTAACATATTCTGCAAAGGCACCATTTGTATCAACACCTAAAATTTTTAAGTTTCTACAAACTTCTCTATGATTCATAAGACACATATCACAATGATTACAATATATATGGGTTTCTGCGGAGACAAAATCACCAACATTGATACGTTTAACTTCCGATCCTTTTTCAACAACCACACCTGCAAACTCGTGGCCGACGATCAAAGGTGGATTGATCCTATTTTGGGCCCATTCATTCCAATCGTATATATGGACATCAGTTCCACAAATTGATGCAACCTCAACCTTTACAAGGATTTCATCGTCCCCAATTGTAGGAATTGGGACATTCTCAATCACAAAGCCAACATTCCTTTCCTTCTTTAATATAGCTTTCATTAAAGCCTCCTTCCTTCCATGCCATTTTTTTTAATTTCAAAAAATCCCCATCTTTCTAAATTATATTCTAATATTTTTTTGATTTTTTAAAAGCGTTTTGAAGAGGTCTTCAATACACTTAAACTTATTTCAATCGTAAACCCATTGAAAAGATGAAGTCTAAAGGCTAATTCCTTTAGAAACGGAAAAACAATTTAACTTACGGAAAATGATTTTTAAACCTAAAACATGGTTTAATGCTACGTTAAGTAATCTTTGACTTCTATAAAGTTGTCTTTGCGAAAAAATGGTTTTTAAGCTACAAACCTTCTTTTTCTAAAAACTCAAAAATTCTTGAGAGGTATTCATTTATGAAGTCTTCGTTTTTCTTATCATAAAAAAATGTAAGACTTTCAGAATCTCCAAGGGTAATTGCTGCCATATGGGTATCTTCAAAAATTGCCTGCACAAACCAAATCCATTCTTTTTTCATCTTTATTCTTCTAACTACTTCTCTTGATTTAACTTCTTTTAAATCCTCCATTTATACTCCTCCATAATACTTTCTTAGATTAGCTTCATGCTCTGCAAGTGTCTTTGAAAAAATTGCCTTTCCCTCAGGCGTTGTCATAAAATAATAGTAATCAGTCTTTGGCGCTTCAACTACTGCAATTATCGATTTCAGTCCAGGATTACAAATAGGAGTAGGAGGAAGTCCCACATATTTATAAGTATTATATGGCGAGTCAATCTGGTAGTCTTCCTTTGTAAGCCATTCCTTATGGATACCTAATGCATATAGAATCGTTGAATCCGCTTGAAGAGGCATTCCAATTGCAAGCCTATTTAGAAACACCGATGCAACAATGGGCCTGTCTTCGTTGAATTTTGCCTCCTTTTCAACAATTGAAGCAAGAATTATCGCTTGTTTCTTTGTTAGACCTTTTTTCTTTGCTAATTCGTCGTAATTTTGAGGCACAACTTCATTAAATCTATCTAAAAACTTTTTTAGAATCGTTTCATACTGCATATCTTCATAAAAATTATACGTATCCGGAAATAGATACCCCTCGTATGGTTTGATATACTTTAAAAATAGATCTTTATCCCTAACTATACCGTTATTGTAGAGGCGTTCTGCTATATCCATTGAGGTAAATCCCTCGGGAATTGTAATAGTTAGCTCCTTAGGACGTCCCCCTTTTGAAAGCGCTAAAAGGAGTTCACTCATATTTGAAACAGGTTTTAAATCGTAAATACCGCTTTTTAATTTTGAGTCATAGTTTAGCACCTTTGACCAAAAAATAAAAGAGTACGGTTCCCAAATAACACCCTTATCCTTTAAAACAAAAGCAATATCTCTTGTGGTACATCCTTTGTCAAGCTCAAGAATTTTTGCATTTTTAAAAACTAAAAAAGGCTCAAAAAATGAAAGTCCAAAAAGCACAACAATAACCACTACTGACAATACAGATACAAGGACTAACCATTTTCTTCTTCTCGTTTCTGCCTCCTTAAAAATTCGAGATAACTTTCAAGAATAAAAAGTGCTTCGAACTTGTCCTTTATTTTACGTTCTTTTTTTGATCTAATTCCCTGAAAGCGAAGCATCTTATGAGTGATAACACTTGTATATCGCTCGTCCCAGGTTACAAATTTTACTTCAGGGAGCACCTTCTTCAGTTCATCTAAAAAATCAAGTACAATATTCGCTTGTGGTCCAATTGTACCACTTAGAGTTTTAGGAAGACCAACAACAATCTCTTCGACCTCTCTTTCAGTTATTATGTTTTTAATCGCCTCAATTTCATTCCCATCACGCTTTATAACAGCCAAAGGCATTGCGAAAATTCGCTCCTTGTCAGAGATTGCAATACCAATATTTACATTTCCAACATCAAGCGCCAAAATTGGTCTTAACTGCTCCAAAATCAACCACCCAATACATTTATAATTTTTTCTACTTCTATTTTACCATCAAAACTACCCTGTGCAATACGTTCATTTCCGCCACCTTTTAGAGGAATTACATCCTTAACCTTTTCGAGGACCTCAAGGCTTGAAAGCTTATCATCAAGACTTCCCACAAGTATAAAGGAGGTACCATTAAACTTTGAAACAAAGATAACTGTTCCAACTTTTAGGAATTTCTTAGATAAATCATATGCCTTTCTAAGATCATTAAGAGTACCCTCGTTAAAATCATAAACATATAGAGGTATCTCCTTAATTTTGATGGTTGGTTTGAGATTTTTGATTGTTCCCTCAAGAATTTTAGATTTGAGGTTTGTAAGTTCTTTTTCAAGCTCCTTAACCCTTATTTGGATTTCTTCACTTCTTCTAACAAGTTTATCTTCCTGAGTTTTGAGAGTACTTTCGAGAATATTTATAAGTTTCCTTTTATTTATTAAATAATCGTATGCTTTAAGTCCAGTCAAACCTTCAATCCTCTTAATACCTGAAGCAACGGTTTTGGGTTGCATAAGAACAACAAGACCAATTTCGGTTGTATTGGAGACATGTGTTCCGCCACAAAGCTCCTTACTTATCCCTTCAACTTCAATAACACGCACAACCTCACCATATTTCTCCTCAAAAAATGCAAGTGCACCAAACTCTTTTGCTTTGCTAAATGGCATAATGTGGACATTAACTTTATGGTTCCTTAGTACAATTTCATTAATTTCTCTTTCAATATTAAATAACTCTTCAGGTTCAAATGTTCCTTGAAAGTTAAAGTCAAATCTAAATTCGTCGTCCTTAACTTCAGAACCCTGTTGCATTACGTTCTCACCATAGTGTCTTCTTAAAACTGCCTGCAGTATATGTGTTGAAGTATGCGCTCTTTTTATGGCCTGTCTTCTTAAAGAATTAACAGTAAGCGTTGCAATGTCCCCAATTTTAGCAAATCCCTTTAGCTTTCCTATGTGGACAATGAGTCCCTCAACTGGCGCTTGGGTATCATACACTTCAAATTCAAAATTTTCACCTTTTATTGTACCTGTATCTCCAACTTGACCACCCTTTTCTGCGTAGAATGGTGTTTTGTCAAAAACAAGAACTGCATGAGTATCTTTAGTGCTTTCAACAAGATTTCCATCAACAATTATGGATTTTAGAGTTGCAACTGTTTCAAGTGTATCATAGCCAACAAACTCGACATTTCCAACAATATTCTTTACTGCACCGAATGATACTCTTTCAAGAAATGCCTCGCTTCCCTTAAAAGATGCTCTTGCTTTTTCTTTTTGATTTTCAAGAAGCTCCTCAAAGCGCTCCTTATTGTAGGTAAAGCCAACTTCTTTGAGAGCAAGCTCTGTTATTTCGACAGGCACACCCAATGTATCATAAAGATAAAATACTACATCTCCTGGAATTTCTTTAATACCCTTTTTCTTGAAATCCTCAATTACATTGTCAAGATAGTAAAGACCATCTTTAAGTGTAGAATTGAATTTAGTTTCTTCGTCTTTCAAAACTGACTGAATATAAGTAAGATTTTCCCTCACCTCTGGATAAATATCACCCATCAGATCAGAGACAGTTTGAGCAAGTTTGTATAGAAAGGGTTCCGTAAGATTAATTGATCTTCCAAAAAGCATTGCTCTACGAATAAGCCTTCTTAAAACATAACCACGTTTTTCGTTACTTGGTATTACATGATCTCCTATAAGAAAGGTTGCAGCTCTTGCGTGATCTGAGATTGCACGCATTGCACGAATTGATTTTTCTGAAGTTTTATATGCAACCCCAGATAGCTTTTCTATATGCTCAATTATCGGCATAAATAGATCAGTTTCAAAATCAGAATCAACTCCTTCTATAATACTTGTGATACGTTCAAGTCCCATACCAGTATCGATGTTTTTTCTTGGAAGAGGTTTTAAAGTCCCATCGATTTGTCTATCGTACTGTGTAAACACAAGGTTCCAGAATTCAAGAAACCTTCGTTCAGATGATCCAGGAAGTTCAGCCTCTTCTTTCTCATTAATTGCGCCTCTATCGTAGTAGATTTCAGAACAAGGTCCACAAGGACCAACTGGTCCCATCATCCAAAAATTGTCCTCTTCACCAAGAGGTATTATTCTATCTTCAGGGATTCCATGCTTTTTCCAGATCTCTTTTGTTTCAAGGTCATCTTTATATATTGTTACCCACAATCTATCTTTTGGCAACTTTAAAAAGTCAAGAATAAATTCCATCGCAAAAGCAATTGCCTCTTCCTTAAAGTAATCGCCAATAGAGAAGTTTCCAAGCATTTCAAAAAATGTATGATGTCTTGGAGTATTCCCAACATTCTCAATGTCGTTTGTCCTTACACACTTTTGAACCGTAGTAATGCGTCTTGAAGGAGGAATTTCTTCACCAAGAAAATATGACTTTAAAGGCACCATACCTGCTGCAGTAAAAAGAAGTGTTGGATCTTGTGGAACAAGTGGAAAACTTTTAAGCCTTAGGTGTCCCTTACTCTCAAAATATTTCAGAAAACCTTCCCTTATATCTCTACTATTCATAATCCACCTCGCAATGCAATTTTTCTATTTTAGCAAATATTTTATCTTTATCAAACATACTATTTGACTATTTTAAAAATTTCTTTACAATATTATACTGTTAAAAAACTATTGAAAGGAGAAATCTATGGGAAAAGAAGTAAGAATCTTTGCGTTTGGTGGAAACGAAGTTTCCCCGGTGGGATTAACTGACGAAAAAGGCAAGCCCATTATTCCTGATATTGCAATGCAATGGGCAAGAACTCACGAAACCTCAAAGCACATCGCAAAAATTGTTGAAGCGTTCCCAAATGACACCTACGTAATTACACATGGAAATGGCCCACAAGTTGGAAATGTGTTTTTAAGAAGCGAATATTCAAGGCCAATTCTTCCGCCCATTCCTCTGGATGTTGCAGGTGCAGATACACAAGGCGCAATGGGGTACATGATTGCTCAAATTTTAGGAAATGAATTAAGAGCTCGAGGTATCAATAAGACAATCGTTGGGATTGTTACGCAGGTTGTAGTTGACAAAAACGATCCAGGATTCCAAAACCCAACCAAATACATTGGCCCTTCATACACAAAAGAGGAAGCAGAAGAGAGAATGAAAAAAGATGGTTGGGTTATGAAACTTTATAAAAAGGATGACAAGGGAAATGAGATTTGGAGAAAAGTTGTTCCATCTCCTGAGCCACTTGATATAGTTGAATTCGAAGCAATAGTCAATGCAATTGAGGCAGGTTTTATACCAATAACTGTTGGCGGTGGTGGAATTCCCGTTGTTGAAGTAGAACCTGATGAGGAGGGAAATTATAAAGCAAACTATGGAATGGTTTTTAAAGACGGAAAGAACGCAAAAATTTACCGTGGAGTTGAGGCAGTCATAGATAAAGACCTTGCATCTGCACTTCTTGGAACAATGCTTATAAAGTGGGCAAAGGATCACGGTGAAGACTTGGATGTAACTTTAACAATTTTCACAGGTGAAGACGGGGCAAAACTCAACTATCAAAAACCAAACCAGGTAGATTTGAGGTATCTTACCCTTGAAGAAGCAAAGAAGCTTTATGCAGAAGGACACTTCCCACCAGGAAGTATGGGGCCGAAGATTCTTGCATGCATTAAATTCTTGGAAGGTGGAGGAAAGAAAGCTTACATATCACTTACTTCAAAATACCTTGAAACACTGGAAGGAAAAGCAGGAACAACAATCGTAAGGGAGTGAGGTAAAAGATGAAAGAAAAAATTGAAGAGCTTGTAAAAAAGTATGAGCCTGAAATTATTGCCTTCGCTCAGGACATCGTTAGAACAAAGTCCTATTCTGGCGAAGAAGGTGAGCTTGTAAAACTCCTTGAAAAAAAGATGAAAGAATTAGGTTTTGATGAAGTTATTATTGATGAAACAGGAAACATCATTGGACGAGTTGGCTCAGGTCCCATAAAACTGCTCTACGATGCACATATCGACACAGTTTGGGCAGAAGACAAAGAGAACTGGTCTGTTGATCCGTTTGGTGGTATTATAAAAGACGGAAAACTCTACGGAAGAGGCTCATCTGATGAGAAGGTTGCAATAGGATGCATGATTTATGGTGCGAAAATCCTAAAAGAGGTTGGAATTCCAGAAAATGTAAGTCTATATGTAATGGGTTCGGTTCAGGAAGAGGACTGCGATGGACTTTCAATGTATCACACATTTACAGAAGTTTTGAAGCCCGATTTCGTTGTCTTGGGAGAGCCAACAAGTCTTGATGTATATCGGGGGCACAGGGGAAGAGTAGAACTTGAAGTTATCGTAAAAGGAAAATCCTCCCATGCAGCACATCCCGATAAAGGTGATAATGCAATCTATAAGATGGCAAAAACAGTTTTAAACATTGAAGAACTTACAAAAACATTTAAGGAAGATCCGTTCCTTGGAAAAGGTACAGCAGTTGTCTCTCATATTGAGTCAAAGGCACCTTCAATTAATTCTGTGCCATACGAATCTCGCATATTTATTGATAGAAGACTTACAGTAGGCGAAACAAAAGAAACAGCTCTTAGAGAAATTGAATCTGCACTTGCCGATCCTAAGAATTCTGAAGTAAGAGTCCTTAAGTATGAGACAAAATCATGGAAAGGCCGTTTAATTTCGCAAGAAAAATATTTCCCTACATGGGTACTTGAAGAATCTCATCCATTAGTTCAGGCTGGTTTTGAAACAGCAAAAGAAGTTCGCCCAGGCGAAGAGGTAAAGATTTCTCGTTGGATTTTCTCAACAAATGGTGTTGCATCAATGGGAAAACTCAATATACCTACAATAGGCTTCGGTCCTGGTGATGAATGGCTTGCACATGCAGTTGATGAATATGTAAGACTTTCAGATCTACCAAAGGCAACAGCATTTTATGCTCTAATGCCATTTAAGTTAAAAGAAAAATTGGGATAAAAAACGGAAGGAGGATAATATGAATAGCAAATTAAAAGGAAGAGATTTTCTTACAACAAATGATTGGACACTCGAAGAATTAGAACAAGCATTAGACCTTGCCTTTGAATTAAAACAGAAGTTTACATTAGGTGAGCCTACTCCATACTTACTTTACAAAACACTTTTTATGATTTTTAAAGATAAATCCACAAGGACAAGGAATTCAACCGAGGCAGCAATGACACAACTTGGAGGGCATGCCCACTACATCACAGAAGAATCCTCTCAGATTTCACACGGTGACACTGCAAAAGAAATAGGAATTATTCTTTCACGTTATGGACATGGTATTGCAATAAGGGATGATATTTATCTTGGGGTAGGACAAAAGTATATGGAAGAAGTTGCTAAATGGGCAACTGTTCCAGTTATCAATCTTGAATCTGACTGGGATCACCCACTTCAAATCCTTGCCGATATTATGACAATAAAAGAAAAATTCCATAACGATCTTAGGGGTAGAAAATTTGTAATTTCCTGGGCATATGCAAAAAGCCATGCAAAACCACTTGCAGTTCCTCAGGGACTTATTATGGCTATGCCAAGATTTGGTCTTGATGTAACACTTGCAATGCCACCCGAATTTGAACTTTTACCTGAGGCAATGGAGATAGCAAGAAGAAATGCGGAGGAAGCAGGTGTAAAATTTGAAGTTGTCCACGACATGGACGAAGCATTCAAAGATGCTGATATTGTTTATCCAAAATCTTGGGGTGCATATGTTTATGCTCAGAATAATTTCGAAGAGATGAAGAAAATCGCAGAGAAATACAAAGATTGGATTGCAGATGAAAGAAGAATGAATCTTGCAAAGAAGAATGCAATCTACATGCACTGTTTGCCTGCAGACAGAGGCTTTGAGGTTACAGATGCGGTTATTGACGGGCCTCACTCTGTTATCTACGATGAAGCAGAAAACAGGCTCCACACAGTAAAGGCAATCCTTGCTTTAACGATGTAAAAAACACAAAATACATAACTTTAAGGGGTCCACATGGACCCCTTAAAAATTACCTAAATATCATATTTAATAAACATTCAAAAATTATGTTTAACCTAAGAAGAAAATAACCAAAAACAAACTTTTTAAACCTTTTAAACAAACTTCTTTCTAAAAAAACTTTATTGTATTCCAGCCTCACTTTTTATAGAGTTTTAAAATATTCTTTAATCTTATTCGACATAAGTTTTCTTCTTTCCTTCAGGAAATCCTCATAACTCATCTCAGTATCAAGTAATTCAAGTGGAATGCAATTCATTTTAAGGTTTTCCTTGAGCATTTCAAAATCTGTTATACCACCGTACTTTAGCTCCTTGCTATTACATTGTTCTCTAAGTTCTGCGAAATACTTCTTGGGCTCCTTATCACCGATTGCAATGTTTATTTCGCTTTGTGCCATAACATAATTTGCAATCTGATTATACATTCCTCTGTTATAACCGAGTTTTTTAAGATAATTTCTTGGATAGATATGATGAACGTCACCTTTTATTGCAATGAGATCTTTCACGGTAATGTCCTTTGAAAGGAATCCTTTGTCGTTGAACTTAACCTGTGCTGCAAGGAATACATTAAAAAACGGACTACTTCCTACCGAAGTATCCAACTGCTGTGGCAGTGAAATTTCAAAAAAGCTGTCTGAAAGTTCTGCAAGCAATACATTATCCATATAATTAAACGGATCAGAATCAATTCTTTTAATATCATAATCAAAGGTAGTCTCTGGGGAAGAAGAATATCGACTTGTTAGTATCGAAAGCACAAACCATTTTCTTACATAAGATTCAATGACTGATTGGTTTATTCCTTTCGCTTTTAAAAAAAGATACAGGGTATACGCAAAATCAAGTGCAGTTTGAGAGCGAATCATTGAACTATCAATAAATCCAGCAGAACGAATGATCATTGAGAATTTTTTGAAGTTATTTTCATTCATGAAGTCCATTATTCCTTCTTTAAGCATTGAGAAGGATCCTTCAACAATTTCCTCTTTGTATTGTCGGGTTTCAAAGTCTCTTCCAGAAAGAAGAGATACAAGATCTTCTAATCTACCACGTTTAAACTTGTAGGTGAAAGATATCCTCAGCACATCCGTATATGATGGATCAAACAAATCATCTCTATCATCTTTGAGCCACGCCATCTTATTAAAGTATTCCGTATTTGTAAATTCTTTATCGTTTTCTTTTATCTGATTGTAAAATTCAGGAGTTGTAGCAAGATAACAAAAATAATCTATCGCTTTTCGTAGAGTATTTCCTCCGTACTTCTCATCCACGGCAATCTTTGACATTGCAAAATCTGCTTGGCTTAGTATAACACCCGAGGAATTAATCCTAATGAAAATCTCTGTTACCTCGTTTATGTCAAGTTCTGAATTAAGTTCAATTAAACCGATAGGAATGTTGATGATACTTTTCAGTGAATCAAGAGCATTTAAAATGTCGTCTTCTTTTACATCTGGATTTATATTGCAATATTCTTTTAATTTTTCAAGAGTTCTAAATTCAGGCGAAAATACCACTGATATATCTGGAATCCACCTCTTATCTCTTTGAATAAACGGGTTAGAAACCTCAAATTTTTGCTCAACTGGATTAAAGGCAATAATAATCCTGTGCTTTTTATAATCCTTATTAAGTATTTCTTTCCCTAACAACGCAGCCATAAGGGCTGTTACCCTCTGCTGCCCATCAATAAGGATCTTCTTTCCTTTTGACATTGTGCCATCTCTTAATTTAACATTTGGGTTTTGCCATGTGATAAGATAGCCAATTGGATACCCTCGATAAAGCGAATCTATTAAGTCTCGCACATGGATTGCATCCCACACAAACGGACGTTGGATTTCTGGTACTGCAATTTCATTGCTTGAAACCCATGAAAGTAAAGTTTGAATTGGATGATTGTTAACGGAAAATTTTTGTATAATCATATCTCCTCCATTTTCTCTATAATATTAGAGCTTGTTATTGAATCCTCATCTCATTATTCAATGGCCATTTTCCTTCAGTCTAATTAATTATAAAGCCTCAACCAAAAATTACAAACTAATAATTTTTTTGAAAATTCTTAAAATAGATGCTCTTACGGGAATTATGGTAAGCTATCAAAATATCTTTATAGATGATTATCCACTTGATATTGAAAAAGGTAATTTGCAAGGTGCTTTCCTTGACTGCGATCATGGATATCTTTAAGCCTATGGTCCAATTGGAGGTTCTTTTGTCTTTAGTTTGCTTGCCATGGATATAAATAGTGAAAAAACTGTTTGGGAAAAGTATTACTACGAGCAAAATGAAGATTTCCTGAAAGACGATTCCTACATTCTACCACCAATAGTTAATGAAGTTCTTTATATACCTGTCACCATGGATTATGATGTTGCAAAGGACTTTGGAGCAGAGATTGTAGGTATCGATGCAATAAGCGGACAAATCATTATGATGACACGTAGAGTTGAAATTTATTATCCTAGAATTACTAACGAAAAGACATCTGTGCTTGAAATTCTTTCTTACGG
>NZ_JBMFSR010000022.1:0-18779 GCF_049967455.1 Caldisericum sp.
TTGCATTACCTATGTGTATCTCTCCTGTTGGAGAGGGTGCATAACGAACTCTTACCACGTGTACCTCCGAAAAAAGATTTAATTCAATACATTATAATAACGAAAAATATAAAAATAAAAAAGGGGCACAAGCCCCTTTTTTCTCAAAGTTGAGAATTGTTTTATCTCTTTCTGTACTGACGGTCTTTTCTTGCAGAGTGTAATCCGTATTTCTTTCTTTCTTTTTCCCTCGGGTCTCTTGTAAGTAGGCCTTCACTCTTTAAAACAGGTTTCAAGGTTTCATCAACCTTGAGAAGAGCACGGGCAATACCAAGTTTAATTGCATCGGCCTGCCCCCTAAACCCTCCGCCTTCGACATTTGCTCTAATATCGAATTTGTCTTTTAAATTTGTAATTTCAAGAGGTTTAAACACTTCTGGTAAAAGAGATTTAACATTAAAATACTCGTTAACATCCTTTCCATTAACTCTAAATCTCCCAGTCCCAGGAGTTAAAACAACCCTTGCAGTAGAAGTTTTTCTTCTTCCAACCGCTAAAATTACCTTATCCATTATTCCTCCTTAGAAAGTGTAATCGTGCGTTCAACTTTAAATTCCTTTGGGAAATTTGCATCACTATAAACCTTAAGCCCCTTTATCATTTTTCTTCCAAGTCTATTTTTAGGAAGCATAAGTCTAACCGCATGTGTAATTAGAAATTCTGGTTTTCTCTGTAGAAT
Source organism: Caldisericum sp. (assembly GCF_049967455.1). Lineage (NCBI taxonomy): Bacteria > Pseudomonadati > Caldisericota > Caldisericia > Caldisericales > Caldisericaceae > Caldisericum > Caldisericum sp. The sequence continues at coordinate 719 of NZ_JBMFSR010000022.1, forward strand.
ATCACGGAGCATGTAAGATTGCATATTTCCAACATAACCTGTATGCTTATAGTAGATTTTATCCGTTAATTTTCTTCCAGTCACTTTTACTTTTGAGGCATTAATAACAATAACATTATCACCCATATTAACATTTGGGGTAAAATTCGGTTTATTTTTTCCTCTCAAAATTGAAGCAGCTAAAGCTGCTACTCTTCCAATAGATTTGCCTTCAGCATCTATCAGTACCCACTTTTTATTTACTTCATAAGGTTTCAGAAATTTAGTTATTTTCATCATATCTCACATCCTCCTAAATTTTCATATCCGTATAATAATACCAAAATTTTAATTTTAGTCAAGAATAAATTTGCGCATTTCAAAAATTCTTTAGTAAATTACATTAACAAGAAAGAGTGGTTCTGGTGGTAAAACTTGTCTTGTAAAAGGCACCTTTTTCCCAAAAGAAAACGGATTAAGTAAAATACGTGTATCAATATATCCTTGCGCCCCTTTAAGCACATAGTAAACCATCCTTCTTACCATATGATACAGAAATCGATCTCCGTGAAAATAAAGAATTATAAGGGATCCTCTTTCAATAAAACCTGTATCAAAAAGTTCGCAGATATTATTTCTATCTTTTTGAGATTTATCGAAATTGGCAAAAATTGAAAAATCGTGTTTTCCTTTAAGTCCATCAAGTGCTATTTTAAGCATATTCAAATCAAGTGGCTCCTTATAAATATAAACATATGGCATAAGGAACATTGACTTTTCAAGGTCAGATGAAACAATATATGCATAAATTTTACTTTTTGCACTCTTCCTTGCATGGAATGTTTGAGGTACTTCCCTTATTTCCTTAACAAAGATACCTTCATCAAAGAGAAGATGGTTCATTTTATTTTTAAGCCAGCCACAATCAAGCACACCATCGAAGTAGAAGTTAAGATACTGATTCAAGGCATTAACTCCTGCATCAGTTCTTGCAGCACCATATGTATTAACTGGCACTCTTAAAACAGTCTTTAAAGTCTTCTCAATTTCTCCCTGCACTGTTTTTTCATCCTTTGGATGATTTGATTGCTTCTGGAAACCTGAAAAATTTCTTCCAATGTATTGGATTCTCATAAGATAGTTATGCATAAATTCCCTCCAGCACAAAGAGAACAAGCGTAAAGATTAAAACAAAAATAATTGCTAATGCTTCGTTCTTTCCAAATTTACTAACTCTATATGACGTTCGTTTCATACCCAGAATGAAGCCTCTTGATTCCATAGCCATAGCAAGCTGGTCCGCTCTATTAAAGGCATTAAGAATTAAGGGTAGAATTACAGGAAGAAAACTTCTTGCACGTACAAACAAATTACCACTCTCAAAATCGGCACCTCTTGCCATTTGAGCTTTCATAATTCTATCTGCTTCTTCGAAAAGTATTGGTACAAATTGAAGAGAAATCGAAATCATTAGAGACAATTCCTCTACTGGAAATTTAAAAATCTTAAAAGGTAAAATTACATTTCTAAACCCAAGAGCAAGGTCAGTTGTTGTTGTAGTTGATGTAAGTAAAAAAGTAAGTATCGTAAGAATAATAAGTCTTATTGCAATATATATTGAAAGGCTTAATCCCTCCTTTGTAATTTTTAAAACTTTGAGATCTAAAACAATTGTTCCTGGAGTAAAAAATAACTGGAAGAAAAGAGTAAATAGAAGCAAAAATATGATCGGCTTAAAAGAAGAAACAACAGACTTAAATGATAACTTTGACAATATAATAAGAAAAACTCCAAATACAAGAAAAAAGAAGTAAGCCTCTATTGTTTTAAGGAAAAAAAGGAGAATCACAAGATAAAAAATCAGAACTATTTTGAGAGTTGGATTTAACTTATGAAAAAATGTTTGTGTGTATTGAAATTGACCAAAATAGAATTTAGCCATTATACTCGCTTCTCTTCCTTAATAGATATTGAACTACTGAATCGTAATCTTCACAACTTGGAAAATCTGGAAAACACTTTGAAAGAGTTTTTTTTATTTTTACAAAAAAGGGTGGCTCAAGCCCGATTCTTTCAACAAGTTCTGCATCATCAAAAAACCTTACAGTTTCACCATCAAAAACGATGTGCCCCTCATTTATTACAATAATTCTTTTCGAAAGCATAAATGCCTCGTCCATATCATGAGTCACAAATATAAGAGTTCTTCCTCTTGCTACTCTCTCTTGAAGATATGAAATAACACTTGATTTACCACCAAAATCCAAATTTGATGTGGGTTCATCCAATATAAGATATTTTGGATTCATTACTATAACACTTGCTATTGCAACTCTCCTTTTTTCTCCACCAGATAATTCAAAAGGAGACTTTTCTAAATAAGTCTCATCGAGACCTACATCATTGAGTGCCATTAAAACTGCATCCTTAATCTTACCCTCTTCTATTCCTATATTTCTTGCACCATAAGCAATTTCCTCGAAGACAGTTTCAGCAAAAAATTGCATTTCAGGATGTTGAAAAACTACACTTACCTTTTTTACTATGTCGCTTCTTTTAATTTTCTCTTTTGTTATATTGATGTTATCAATAATAACTTCGCCACTTGTTGGTTTTAAAAGCCCACTTATAACCTCAATAAGAGTTGATTTGCCAGAGCCAATTCTTCCAATAATTGCAACACGTTCCCCTTCATATATCTTTAGGTTTGCGCCAATAAGTGCCTCTTTTTTGAAGCGTGTATGAGGATCGTATATAACCGACACTTCTTTTAGTTCAAGCATAATTGATCCACTATCTCATCTAAATTAAGAGAAAATCTTTCAATAAGACCTTTCTCAAGAAGTTTTTTTGAGAGAATCGCCTCGTGCAGGTTTGAGACATTTACGCTTGAAAGAAAATCTACATCACTAAATATTTCGTATGGTGTTCCTGTCCTCACAATAAAACCATTATTTAAAACAATAATTCGGTTTGAAAAAACTGTCTCTTCTGGATGATGGGTAATGTATAGAACACCTCTATTTCTGTTAATTTCAAGAATCGTATTTAAGATCATCTTCCTGTTTATAGGGTCAAGAAGGGATGTTACTTCATCAAAAACAACATAATCTGGTTCCAAAACAAGGACGGAAGCAAGAGCAACCTTTTGCTTTTCTCCACCTGATAGAAGTGATGGAGGAAAATGCAAAAAACTTTTTATTCCAAGTTTCTCTGAAATTTCCATAATTTTACTTTGAATAATATTTCGATCAAGACCCATATTCTCAAGGCCAAACGCAAGATCATCTTCAACTGTGATACCAACAAACTGGTTATCTGGATTTTGAAAAATTACACCCACCTTAAATTTTGCTAATCTATTTATATCTTTATCCTTAAGCGAGCTTCCGTTTAAGAGAACATCGCCTTTTTGAGATAATAAAAGCCCGTTTGCAAGACGGGCTATCGTAGATTTTCCTGAACCGTTCGAACCAATTATAGATACAAATTCCCCTTGTTTAAGACTAAAACTAATATCCTTAAGAACCCAATTGTCTCCGTTATATGAAAACGAGACATTTTGAAACTCAAGCATGAGTATTTATTCTTTAATAAGTTCAATAAGCACAAGGGGAGTTCCGTCTCCACGTCTGTATTTTGCAAGTTTTAGAATTCTCGTATATCCACCTGGTCTATCCTTGTACTCTTTGGCAAGATCAAAAAGCTTGTAAACTGCTTCTTTATTGAATAATACAGAGTGCGCATATCTTCTCGTATTGAGATTATCTTCCTTTGCCTTTGTTATTAACTTCTCAATAATTCTTCTTACCTCTTTTGCTCTTGCTTCAGTTGTCTCTATTCTTCCATTTAAAATAAGGGAAGTTGCAAGATTTCTTAAGACACTTTTTCTATAACTTGGATAAAATCCCAGTTTTCTTAATGAAATTCCATGGTTCATATGAGACCTCCTACTCTCTAAGTTTTAAACCCAATTTACCCAACGCTTCTTCAACACTCTTAAGAGAAGCAACACCAAATTTATCAAGATCTAACAAATCTTTAGCAGAATGTTTTATCAAATCTCCAACAGTATTAATATTATTCTTGACAAGCACATTATATGCTCTTTCAGGCAAGTTAAGTGCTTCTATTTTCATGTTCTTGATATCATCGGAAATATCGCCTATTTTACTTCCGTTTAAAAGTTTGTTAAAGACATTAGAATAATCAAGAAGCACATTTATGGCTTCAATCAAACATTGTCTCGGAGTTTTATTGCCCTTTGTTTGCACCCCAACAATGAGTGCATCAAAATCGACAGATTCCTCAAATCGAGTAGGTTCAACTCTAAATGTTGCCTTTACTACTGGTGAAAAGTTTGCATCAATCGGAATTACAATTTGAGGAAAATCCTCAAGTTTCTCTACAGCTTCCTCAAGAAGATACCCTTTACCTCTTCTTATATAAATTTCACCAGATAGTCGCCCTTTTGAGGAAGATATTGTTGCAATATGAAGGTCTGGATTGTGAATGGTAACTTCACTTGTATGTATAAGGTCGGAAGCTTTCAATTCTCCTTCGCCAGTCTTTTCAAAACGAAGAATTGTCTTATCTATTGCTTCCATTGAAATAATAAGTTTCTTCACATTCAAAATAATTTGTTCAACGTCTTCAACAACACCCTCGATAGTTGAAAACTCATGTATAACGCCATCAATATAAACACCAACAGGAGCAACTCCTTCAATAGAACTCAAAAGTATCCTTCTAATAGCAGTTCCTAATGTAAGCCCAAATCCACTTTCAAGAGGTGAAAATTTGAATTCTCCGTAATTTCCCTCTTCTTTCAAAACTTCAAGCGAGATATTCTCTAATCGCCACATGTTTTCACTTCCTTATTACTTAGAGTATAACTCAACTATCAAAGTAGGATTGACGTCAAGTGCAAGTTCTTTAATATTTGGAAGCTCTTTTACAACACCCTTAAATGAATCTTTATTGACTTCTACCCAATTTGGAAAAGTATTTCTTTCCTCAAGTGATGCTTTAATAATAGGTATTTGTCTTGAGGATTCTTTTACCTCAACTACATCTCCTTTATCAAGGATTAAAGAAGAGATATTTACCTTCTTACCATTTACAAGAATATGGCCATGTGAAACAAGTTGTCTTGCTGTCCTTCTATTTGGTGCAAATCCCATTCTAAATACAACGTTATCGAGTCTTCTTTCAAGAAGTTCAAGAAGTTTATCACCTGTAGGAATTTCTTTCTGCCTTATTGCTATATCAAAGTACCTTCTGAACTGTCTTTCTAAAACCCCATACATTGCCTTAACCTTTTGCTTTTCCATTAGATGAAATTTATAATCAGTAGGCTTATTCATATGAAGAACTATTTGCTTCTGACCTGGTATTCCACGTCCCTTCTCAAGAGGACAATTCTTTGTATAACATTTATCTCCTTTTAGAAAGAGTTTCTTTTGTTGTGCCCTGCAAATTCTGCAAAGAGGTCCATTATATACTGCCATCGCTATCCTCCTTATACTCTTCTTAGTTTTCTTGGTCTGCAACCATTATGAGGAATAGGAGTTATATCTTTAATCTCCTCAATTTGCAAACCTGCTGACTGCAATGCTCTAATTGCTACTTCTCTACCTGGACCGCCACCCTTAACAAGGACTGAAACTCTTTTTGCTCCAAGGTTAATCGCTTCTTCAGCTGCCTTTTGTGCTGCAACCTGTGCCGCAAATGGAGTGCCTTTCTTTGTCCCCTTAAAGCCATTACTTCCCGCAGAAGACCAGCATACAACATTACCTTGCTCATCTGTTACGGTAATAATCGTATTATTAAATGTAGAATTAATATATACCTTAGCGGTACCTGCAATCTTTTGCACCTTTTTCTTAGAACTTGTTTTACCTTTTTTCATCTTACCTCCTTACGCACTCTTTCTAACAGATCCAACAGTCTTCTTTGGACCTTTTCTTGTTCTTGCATTAGTTCTTGTTCTCTGCCCTCTAACAGGTAAATTCCTCTTGTGTCTAATTCCCCTATAACAGTTAATTTCAATAAGCTTTTTTATATTGCTTGCAACGATTTTTCTCAAGTCGCCTTCAACAACATACTTTTCTCTTATTACATCTTCTATTGCTTTAATTTCTTCGGGGGTTAAGTCTTTTACCTTTTTAAGCGGAACATTTGCTTCCTTCAATACATCATAACAATTATGCTTACCTATCCCGTAAATATAGGTAAGTGCTATATCAATTCTTTTTTCTCTAGGCAAATCAACGCCTGCTATACGTGCCAAAGTTCACCTCCTACTTTTGTCTTTGTTTATGTTTAGGGTTCTCACATATAACCATGAGTTTTCCCCTTCTTCTTACTATTCTGCATTTTGGACACATCTTTTTAACGGAAGTTCTTACTTTCATTGCATCTCTCCTTTCTAAAGTCTATAAACAATTCGTGCCTTAGTAAGGTCATAAGGACTAAATTCCAATTTTACTCTATCACCTGGCAAAATTTTTATAAAATTCAAACGCATTTTGCCACTAATTGTTGCAAGAACAACTTTTCCATTTGCAAGCTTAACCTTAAACATAGTACCTGGAAGAGTTTCAACCACAATACCTTCTGCTTCAATTACCTGTTCCTTACCCATGAGAAACCCTCCTCACACCGTAAGAAGTTCCACTCTATCTTCAAGAATTGCTATCGTATGTTCAAAGTGGGCACTATTTGATCCATCAACAGTCTTAACAGTCCAACCATTCTTATCGGTATAAACCTTATAACTTCCTGCGGTAATCATAGGTTCGATTGCAAGAGTCATACCTGCTCTTAAAGGAATACCCGTACCTGGTTTCCCATAGTTTGGCACAGAAGGATCTTCGTGGAGATTTCTTCCAATACCATGTCCTGTATAGTCTCTTAAAACAGAAAAACCATTGCTTTCAACAAATTTTTGGATGCTGTATCCAATGTCGTATAAATGTGCACCAACATGGATAACAGCAACAGCTTCAAAAAATGCCTTTTCAACAACTTCAACTAATTTCACATCGGTATCATTTTTTGGAGTGCCTGCAATTTTTGTAAATGCTGCATCCGAATAATATCCATCAAGTATTACTCCACCATCAATTTTAACTAAATCGCCATCTTGAATTAATCTATCAGATGGAATTCCGTGAATTACCTCATCATTAATAGAGATACAAAGAGCGTTTGGAAAGCCTCTATATCCTTTGAAAGCAGGAATTCCTCCGAGTTCATAAATTTTGTCCTCGGCAAACTTGTCAAGCTCAATTGTTTTAATTCCAGGTTCAATTTTCTCTTTAACCATATCTAATACCAATCTTAATATTTTACCAGATTTTCTCATTTTTTCAATTTCTTCTTTTGTTTTAATCACAATCATTTGTAGCCTCTAAAAGGTACCTATTAACAGACTCAGGGGATTTACTAGCATCGCAACTTTTAAGTATACCTCTTTTTTTATAAAAATCAAGAAGAGGTTTTGTGCTTTCAAGATAAACTTCAATTCTTTTTTTAACTGCATCAACTTTATCATCTTCTCTTTGCACAAGTTCACCGCCACAAACATCACAAATACTATCAACTTTCGGAGGAGAAAAGTAAATATTATAAACTGCACCGCAGCTCTTACAGACTCTTCTACCTGAAAGTCTTTTTACAAGAGTATCAAAATCAACGTCAAGAAATAGAACAAGTTCAACTTCTGCATCCTTTTCTTTTAGGTATTCATCTAAAAATTCTGCCTGGTTAACTGTCCTGGGGAAGCCATTTAAAATATACCCCTTTCTAAGATCGTAACTTGAAAGTACATGTGCAAAAAAATCATTCATAAACTCATCAGGTACAAGGCTGCCACTCTCTGTTAGTTCTTTAAAACGTAAACCAAAATCGGTTCTTTCGTTTATTTCCTTCCTTACAAGATCTCCCGAAGAGATTAAAGGAATACCCAACTCTTTAGAAAGCATTCTACCTTGTGTATCTTTTCCTGCTCCTGGTGGACCAAGAAGTACAAGGTGTTTTTTCATCTCAAAAAGCCCTCGTATTGCCTCATCAAAAGATATGCCTCAACTTCCCTCATAGTTTCAAGCGCAACACCGATAATAATAAGAAGTGACGTTCCACCAAACACAAAAGAGGTTATGGTCATCTTTCTAAAAACAAGATTGGGAATAATTGCAACAAGTCCAAGGAAAATAGAAGTAGGAAGTGTAATCTTTCTCAACACAGATGCAATATATTGTGCGGTAGATTCACCAGGTCTTATTCCAGGAATAAAACCACCGTATTTCTTTAGGTCGTCAGCAAGCTTTAATGGATCGTAGGTCATCTCAGTGTAGAAAAATGTAAAACCAACAATTAAAAAGAAATAGATTAAGTTATACCAAATACCTGTGGGAGTCCCAAAAATAGGTTGTGCAATATGTTTGGTAAACCAAGAATTTGGGAAAAATTGCCCAATAGTGGCAGGGAATGCCATAAAGGAGACTGCGAAGATTATAGGCAAAACACCTGCCTGAACAAGTCTTAAAGGTATATATGTAGTTTGTCCACCATAAACTCTCCTACCGACAATTCTTTTTGCATATTGAACAGGAATTCTCCTTTCAGATTGGTATGCAAAAATAACAAGTACAAGCAAAATGAGAAACGCGAGAAATTCGCCAATAACACTAAAAATACTAACAGCACCCGCAGATAGCTTCTGACTAATCTCAACAAAACTTACAGGAATTCTACTTATAATGCCTGCAAAAATAATAAGTGAAACTCCATTTCCAATTCCTTTTTCAGTCATAATTTCGCCAAGCCAAAGTACAAGATAAGATCCTGCAATAAGACTTGCCATAATAACTAATTTAAGAAGGATGCTTTGGTTTACAAGATAATTTCTAAAAATTACGATTACAGAGAATGCCTGCAGCGCTGCAAGTGCAACAGTTAAGTATCTTGTGTATTGGGCCATTTTCCTCTGTCCTTCTTCTCCACCTTCTCTTACAAGTGCCTCAAGTGAAGGTATTACATAAGAGAGAAGTTGAAGAATAATTGATGCGTTAATATAAGGAAAAACCGAGAGTGCAAAAATTGAGAAGTTGGTATAACCACCACCAGAGAAGAGATCCATTAAGGCAAGAAAACCACCTTGTGAGATAATGCTTGAAATTTGAGTTCTGTCAATACCTACAACGGGAATATAGGTTCCAAGTCTAAAGAGGATAAACAAAAAGAGAGTAAAGTAAATTCTCTGTCTTAACTCTTTTAACTTAAACGCTCTTCTAATTGTTTCCCACATATTAAATTACCTCGACTTTCCCTTGTGCTTTCTCTATTTTCTCTTTTGCTTGCTTGGAGAATTTGGAGGCCTTAACAACAAGAGGAATACTGATCTCACCCCTTCCTAAAACTTTTACCTTACCTCCAAAAAGGTCATTCAGATTAATTTCTTTTTCATTTCCTGCAATATTTTCAAGATTTTCTACATTAACTTCAATGTATTCTTCCTTTTCTAAAGGCTTGAATCCTTTATACTTTGGAAGTCTTCTATATATTGGTGTTTGTCCTCCTTCAAATCCCTTCGCTTTTACACCACCTGAACGAGACCTCTGTCCCTTGCAACCATAAGTAGAATATGTTCCTTTGCCAGAGCCATTACCACGACCGACTCTTGTTTTCTCTTTCTTAGAATGTGCTTTTGGTCTGAGATCAATTACTTTCATCTTTACCTCCCTCTTTTATCTTACGCAATTCGCTTACTCTCATTATTTTTTCCATATCTCTCAAGGCCTTTAAAGTTGCTTGGGCAACATTAAGAGGGTTTGAAGAACCAAGAGATTTTGAAAGCAAATCTTGAACTCCTGCCTTTTCTGCAATCATTCTAACAACACGTCCTGCCACAAGTCCTGTACCCTGAACTGCTGGAGCAAGAAATACATGTGCTGTGTCCTTTTTGGCAGTTATCCTCATAGGAATTGTATTATTCTTCAAGGGAACAGTTACAAGATTCCTTCTTGCATCGTTTATCGCTTTTTGAATTGCAGACGGAATTTCTCTTGCTTTACCAACGCCAACACCAACTCTACCTTTTTTATCTCCAATTACCACCGCAACTCTAAAACGTAGGATTTTTCCACCCTTAACAACTTTAGAAACTCTATCAATTTGTAAAATAGATTCTTCAAATTCTTTTACTTCTGCTGTTCTTCTATCCATCGTAGCCACATGACCCTCCTACTAAAATTTGAGTCCTACATTCCTTGCTTCATCTGCAAGGGCTTTTACTCTACCATGATATTTATATCCGCCTCTATCGAAAACAACAGAGTCAATACCTTTTGCAAGTGCTCTCTCAGCAATTAGTTTTCCTACTGCCTTTGCTTTTTCTGTAAGAGTTTTGTCTTTTAATAATTCCTTTAGTTCTTTATCAAGAGTTGATGCAGAGACAAGGGTTTTTCTATGCTCATCATCAATAAGTTGAGCATAAACATGCTTTAAACTTATAAAGATCGAAAGTCTTGGTTTTGAAACAGTACCAAAGACTTTTCTTCTAATTCTCTCATGTCTTATTTTTCTTAGTTCATTTCTTGGTGTTATCTTAATCATAGTCCACTCTCCTTACTTTCCAGAAGCAACTGTCTTACCGGCTTTACGCCTAATCTTTTCGCCTTCGTAAATAATACCTTTTACTTTGTAAGGATCAACTCTTCTAAGGTGTCGAATCTTTTGAGCAAAAGCACCAACAGCTTCTTTATCAATCCCTGATACCGTAATAACTTGTCCTTCAATTGTTACATTAAGACCTTCTGGAATATCCATTAAGATTGGATGACTGTAACCTAACTCAAACTGGACTTTTCTGCCTTTTACTTCACCTTTATAGGTCTTTTCGTTAATTATAAGTCTCTTCGAGAAACCGTTTGTAACTCCAATAACCATATTGTTTAGGAGTGCTCTTGTTGTTCCGTGAAGCGCTTTATAAAAAGGCTTATCTGAGTTTCTTTTAACAACGATCTCATTATCAACTACTTCTATCTTCATTTCAGGGTGAAATTCTCTTTTCAGAGCCCCTTTAGGACCTTTAATTTCAACAATATTTCCTTCGAGAATATTTACAGTAACACCCTTAGGAATTTGTATAGGCATTTTTCCAATTCTTGACATATGCACCTCCTACCACACAAAGCAAACAACTTCACCACCATGCCCAAGTCTACGAGCCATTTTATCGCTCATAATACCTTGAGGTGTGGAAATGATTGCAATTCCAAAACCATCAAAAACTTTTGGAAGTTCGTCTTTTTTAACATAAATTCTTCTGCCGGGCTTACTTATCCTTTTTATACCAACAATGGAGGGTTCTTTATTCGGTCCATACTTTAGATGAATTTTTACAAAAGGTTTTCCATCAATTTGAATTGATTCAAAATCCTTTATGAAACCTTCTTCTTTTAGCACCCTCAAAACTTCAAGGACCATCTTAGAAGATGGTGCAACAACAAATTTATGTCGAGCATCACTTCCATTTTTTATTCTTACAAGGACATCAGAAACTAAATCATTAATCATCTTCTTCCTCCTTACCAACTTGCTTTCTTAACGCCAGGAAGTTCGCCTTTAAGAGCAAGTTTTCTAAGACACAATCTGCAAATCCCAAATCGACTGTAATATGCACGAGGTCTTCCACAAATTTTACATCTATTGTGTTGTCTTACTTTAAATTTTGGAGGTTTCTTTGCTTTTTCAATCATTGCCTTTCTTGCCATATCTCACCTCTAATTCTTTCTGAATGGGAAGCCCATAAATTCCAATAGTGCTTTAGCTTCCTCATCTGTTTTTGCAGTTGTAATTATGGTTACATCAAAACCTCTCACTTTATCAACCATATCGTATTCAATTTCAGGGAAAATCAGTTGTTCTTTTATTCCAAATGTATAGTTGCCCCTTCCATCAAAGGAGTTCGGAGAGAGACCTTTAAAGTCTCTAATTCTCGGAAGAGCGGTATTTATAAGTTTTTCAAAAAATGTATACATTCTGTTTCCTCTAAGAGTAACTCTTACACCAATTGGCGCACCTTCTCTTACCCTAAATGATGCAATAGATTTCTTAGCACGTGCAACTGCAGGTTTCTGTCTTGTAATAAGAATGAACTCCTGTATAGTCTTCTCAAGTGCAGCAGGATTTTCGTTTGCTTCACCTATTCCGCGATTCACTGCAATTGCAACTATCTTTGGAACCTGCATTACATTTTTATATCCAAACTTTTCCATCATTTTCTTCTTTACCTCAGTTTCATATTTCAATTTTAAAGGAGACTGAGGTAATTTTTCGCTTAGCAAGTTTTCAAGTTTGCTATCTAATTTAAATGTCACTTTCTTTCCCATAAATGCACCTCTTAAATCTTATCAATAACTTCATGGCAATTTTTACAAACTCTCACTGAGCTTCCATCTTCAAGAATTTTATGAGAGACTCTTGTTTTTGTATGACAATGAGGGCATATTACCATGACTTTATGAGCATAAATTGGCCCTTCTCTTTTTGTAATCTTTCCTTGGGGCATATCCTGAGTTGGTCGAAGGAAATGAGTTTGCATATTAATTCCCTCGACAATCACTTTGCCTTCCTCAGGAATAGTCTTTAAGACTTTTCCTTGTTTTCCTTTTTCCTTTCCTGAAATGACGATCACAAGATCACCTTTCTTTATGTCAAGATATTTAACCTTATTCATAACATATCCTCCTTACAGCACTTCAGGGGCAAGGGAGGCAATTTTTACATAACCTTTCTTTCTAATCTCCCTTGCAACTGGACCAAAAACACGTGTTCCTTTTGGATTTCCTTCGTTATCAAGGATTACACATGCATTGTCATCAAATCTTATAATACTTCCATCTTCTCTTTTGATAGGGTATTTTGTTCTTACAATTACTGCCTTAACAATAGTTCCTTTAGGAATAGGGCTATTTGGGACAGCCTTCTTAACTGTTGCAACAATTCTATCTCCAACAGTTCCTGTAGGCCTATGTCCAACATCTAAAACAGTTATAATTGAAACTTCTTTAACTCCTGTATTATCTGCACAAACTAAACGTGAATACTGTCTAACCATTATTCACCTCCACCCAAAATCTCAACAATTCTCCATCTTTTAAGTCTACTTAATGGGCGAGTCTGTCTTATCCTAACAACATCGCCAACCTTTGCCTGATTATTTTCATCGTGTGCATAATATTTAGTAAAAGTTCTCACCTGCTTCAGATATAGAGGATGATGGGCTATACGTTCAACTTTTACCACAGCTGTCTTCATATAGGTGCTTACAACTACACCAACAAGCTCTTTCTTTCCCATTTTACACCTCTTCCTTCTTTAACTCACGTTCTCTTTTTACAGTAAGAAGTCTTGCTATGTCCTTTTTTACTATTCTAATCCTTGCAGGATTGTGAAGTTGATGTGTAGCAAGTTGAAACCTTAAGTTAAAGAGTTCTTTTCTTAAGGTCTTCAAAGTATTTTCAATTTCTTGATCAGTCATATCCCTAATCTGTTGGATCTTCATAATTATTCCTCCTCTAAGGTAAGCATTCTTACCTTAACTGGAAGTTTATATCCTACTTGCTTTACAAGTTCTTCTGCAGTTGCCTTATCAACTCCAGAAAACTCAAACATAACTCTTCCAGGTTTTACAACTGCAACCCAATGATCAACGTCACCTTTTCCGCCACCCATTCTAGTTTCGGCAGGTTTCTTTGTAACAGACTTGTCTGGGAAAATTCTTATCCAAAGCTTACCACTTTTTCTTACAGCAGAAATCAAGATCAATCTGCATGCTTCAATTTGTCTCGAAGAAATCCAACCAGGCTCAAGCGCCTGAATTCCATATTCACCGAAATGCACAGATGTAGCACCCTTAGATTTTCCTTTTGTTCTACCTCTATGCATCTTTCTATATTTGACTCTTTCTGGCATTAACATAGTTTCACCTCCAATTAAGAAGCAAAGAATAACGGTTCTTTAGCAGGACCTTTATAGACCCAAACTTTTACTCCAATTACTCCAAATTTTGTTTTTGCAATTTGCTCAGAGTAATCAATGTCTGCATCAAGAGTTTGTAATGGGACTCTTCCTTCTCTAAACCATTCAGTTCTTGCAATTTCTGCACCTTCAAGTCTACCAGAGACCTGAATCTTTATTCCCTGTGCACCTGCTCTCATTGCTCTAGTTATTGCCTGTTTTATTGCCCTTTTGTGTGGAGTTTTTTGTTCAAGCCTCTGAGCAACATTTTGTGCAATAAGTTCTGCATCAATTTCAGGGTGTTTTACTTCTCTTATATCCACTTTCAAATTATCGTACTTATGATCGATTACCTTTTTCACCATATCCTCGAGTTTACTAACTTCAGAACCCTTTTTACCAAGAAGCATTCCAGGACGGGCTGTATATATAACAACCCTCAATTCAGAGGTACCTTTTCTTATAATTTCCACCTTTGAAACTGCTGCATTAAAACCAAGTGACTTAAATTCTTTTCTAATTCTAAAGTCCTCAAGAAGATATGAAGAATAATCCTTCTTCGGTGAATACCACTTACTCCACCAATCTTTTGTTATTCCTAATCTAAAACCATAAGGATGAGTTTTCTGTCCCACATTAAACCTCCTCTTTCTCCTTAACAATTATCTTGATTTGGCTTACAGGCCTTCTTATTATATCTGCCCTTCCAAATCCCCTTGGAAGAACTCTCTTTAGAGGTCCTTCTGCATCAATAAAAATATCAGAAACATACATAATGTCCTCATCCATTTTGAAATTATTAACCCCATTTGCAACTGCAGAATTCAGTGCCTTTTCAATAAAACGTGCAGCTTTATGAGGAAGAGCTTTAAGTATTGCCCTTGCTTCTCTTACTGATTTACCTTTTATAAGTTCTGCAACGAGTCTTGCTTTGCTTGCAGAAAGCCTCAAGTGTTTTTCAACAGCATATGCTTCCATTCAATGCCTCCTTATGTCTTCGTGATAACACGTGCAGTAGGTGCCCTATGTCCATGGAATGTACGAGTAGGAGCGAATTCACCCAATTTATGTCCAACCATATCAGGAACAATATAAACAGGAATATGAGTTTTTCCATTATGAACCGCAATTGTATGTCCTACCATTTCTTCAGTGATAGTTGAACGTCGGCACCAAACCTTTATTACCTTTTTTTCGCCTTTTTCGTTCATTTTTCTAATTTTCTCAAGAAGTTTTGGGTCAACCCATTTACCAGTTCTTCCCATAATTATTTCCTCCTCTTAATTATGTATTTATCAGAAGGATTCTTCTTCTTTCTAGTCTTATAACCAAGGGTAGGCTTACCCCAAGGTGTAAGAGGACCAGGATGTCCAATAGGTGCCTTACCTTCACCACCACCATGGGGATGATCGACAGGGTTCATAGCAGAACCTCTTACCGTAGGCCTTATTCCAAGGTGTCTCTTGTGTCCTGCTTTACCAAGGTTGACATTTTCATGATCCAAGTTGCCAACTTGTCCAATGGTGGCTTTGCATTCAAGTCTAATTCTTCTAATTTCGTTAGAAGGCATCCTTATTTGGGCATATTCATCTTCTTTTGCAATCAATTGAGCTGCGGCACCTGCAGATCTTGCGATTTGACCACCTTTTCCTGGAATAAGTTCAATATTATGAATAAAGGTTCCAAGAGGAATATTTTTTAAAGGTAATGCATTGCCAACTTTAATTTCTGCATCTGGACCTGACATAACAGTATCGCCAACCTTAAGACCAAGTGGAGCAATAATATATCTTTTTTCACCATCTGCATAAGTAAGAAGAGCAATGTATGCAGAACGGTTTGGATCATACTCAATAGACGTAACCTTTGCAGGAATTCCGTCCTTATCTCTCTTAAAATCAATAATTCTATAGAGACGTTTATTTCCACCGCCTCTATGTCTTACCGTAATTTTTCCGGTATTATTCCTCCCGCCTTCTTTTCTTAAACCTTCAACAAGAGATTTCTCAGGTTCAGTTTTAGTAATAACCTCTTTGTGGTTTAAAACTGTTCTTCCACGAAGGCCTGGAGTTATTGGTTTATAAACTTTTAAACCCATCTCTTACCTCCATTATACGTTCTGAATGACATCTATCTTATATCCAGGATAGAGTGTCACTATAGCCTTTTTATAAGTTGGAGTTCTCGAAAAACTGTTTCTAACTCTCTTCTTCTTTCCAAAAATCTTTCCAATATTAACATCTTTTACCTTTACATTAAATGCTTCTTCAACCGCTTTTTTAACCATTTGTACGTTTGCTTTTTCGTGGACAATAAAGGTATATTTTCCCTGAGACATCTGTTTTGTAGTCTTTTCAGTAATTAAAGGTCTCACTAAAACTTCATAAGTTTCCATTATTTCCACCACCCTTCAATTCCTTCAACCGCTTCTTTACTCATAACTATTGAATCAAAAACCATAAGGTCATATGCGTTAAGAAACTTATAGTTCAACGGTTTTACAGTCGGAATATTTCTTAAAGCTCTTTCGACTTCACCATTCTCATCGGAATAAACAAACAAAACATCTCCAAGATTCTTTTTTACAGTTTCTTCAATTTTCTTCAAAACTTCCACACCCTCTTTTGTTTTTCCAGAGAGTTTTACATTACTTACAATATGCACATCTCCATCATTGAAACGTGCAGTTAAAGCAGAAAATATTGCTGCGTCAATTTCTTTTTTGTTCATCTTCTTGGAGAAATCTCTTGGATGAGGTCCAAAAACTACCGCACCACCCTTCCATATGTTGGAAGTCCTTGCTCCTTGCCTTGAACGGCCAAGACCTTTTTGTGGCCTTACTTTTTTAGTGCTATAGCTTACTTCTCCTCTTTCCTTAGTATCTGCAGTACCTCTTCTTCTGTTTGCAAGATACCTCTGAACTGCCTGATATATGAGGTGCTTTTTTACCTCTCTTGAGAAATAATCATCAGGAAGTTCAAGAGACTCAACAGTATTGTTTTTTACATCAATAACAGTGCTCTTCATTTCAATCCTCCTATGCTCTAATAAGGAGCAAACCTTTATCAGGTCCAGGGACGCTTCCTTTTACAAGAATTAGATTTTTTTCGGGGATAACTTTAACAACTTCAAGATTCCTTATAGTAACAGTTTCATTTCCAAGATGACCTGCCATCTTCATTCCTTTGAAAACTCTACCAGGTGTTGCACGCTGACCAATAGATCCTGGACGCCTTTCTGCTTCATGTCCATGAGTTCTTGGCCACCCGCCAAATCCCCAACGCTTTACAACGCCTTGAAAACCTTTACCCATTGATGTTCCTGTAACCTTAACATATTTAACATCTTTGAATGCTTCAACAGTGACTGTTTCACCAACTTCACCTTCCATATCCCTTACTTCCTTTAAGAATCTAAAGGGTTTCAACCCCTTCTTGTCAAAAAAACCTTTCATGGGCTTGTTTAACTTTTCTGGCCTCACTTCAACAAAACCAAGCGCTACTGCATCGTATCCATGGGTTTCTCTTGTCTTCTTATCAACAATTGTACATGGACCTGCTTGAATTACAGTAACAGGCACAATTGTATCCCCAAGGTAAACGGAAGTCATTCCCACTTTAAATCCTAAAATTCCCTTTGCCATAACAACCTCCATTAAATCTTGATCTCAACTTCCACACCCTGAGGTATATCCATGTTAGCTAATTTCTGAGTAATTTCGGGTGTAGCATCAATAATTTCAATTAATCTCTTATGCACACAAATTTCAAATGCTTCTTGTGAGTCTTTGTCGATATTAGGAGCCCTTAAAACGTTAAACACTGTCCTTTTTGTTGGTAATGGAATTGGTCCTGACACTGTTGCTCCGCTTGATTTTGCAACCTCAACAATCTTTGCTGCCCAAAGGTCAAGGATCTTGTTGTCGAAAGCTTTTAATCTAATTCTTAAACGATCTTTTTTCATATTATCACACTCCTTTACTCAATTACCTTTGTAATAACTCCAGCACCTACAGTTTTACCACCTTCACGGATAGCAAATCTTTGGGTTTCTT